>JAJFIE010000001.1 GCA_021775275.1 Rhodospirillales bacterium
CGGTCACTGACGGCTTCTGCCCCGGTTGAATGGTGTCGCAAAACTCTGAAAGGAAGTTCAGGCGAGGCGCAGGGGCTGGTCGTCAATGCGGGCAACGCCAATGCCTTTACCGGGAAAGGTGGTGCTGATTCCGTGGCCCGAACGGTGGAAGCTGCGGCGGACGTTCTGGCATGCCGGCCGAGCCGCGTCTATGCCGCGTCCACGGGTGTTATCGGTGAGCAACTGCCCGACGAGAAGATCAGAGCATTACTGGGCGATTTGAACAGCAACCTGGCAGAAGGCAACATGGAATCCGCGGCCCGCGCCATTGTGACCACGGACACCTTTCCGAAAGGTGCATTTCGTACCGCTGATATCGGCGGTCAAACCGTTACCATCGCCGGGATTGCCAAAGGCTCGGGCATGATTGCGCCGGACATGGCCACCATGCTGGCCTTTGTCTTTACGGACGCCATAATCCCGGCGGACGTGTTGCAGGAAACCCTCAATGATGTGGCTGGCCGCACATTCAACTGTGTAACGGTAGACAGCGATACGTCCACCAGCGACACCCTGATGCTGTTCGCCACCGGCGCGTGCGTGGAACAACCGCTGGTCAAACGTGCGGATGACCCTCTGTTGAGCGAATTCAGGGAAGCGCTGTATGACGTCTGCCGAGACCTGTCGCATCAGGTCGTACGCGATGGCGAGGGAGCGTCGAAGTTTATCACGGTCACAGTCACGGGCGCCGAAGACAATGCCGCAGCCCGCATCATCGCCCTTTCCATCGCCAATTCGCCACTGGTCAAGACCGCCATCGCAGGTGAGGACGCCAACTGGGGCCGTATCGTCATGGCCGTGGGCAAGGCGGGCCAGCGGGCCGACCGTGACCGGTTGAAAATTGATATCGGCGGTGTCAGCGTGGCGGAAAATGGCTGTGCCGTGGATGACTATGACGAAGCGCCGGTAACGAAACACATGCAGGGACAGGAGATCGATATCGCCGTGGATGTGGGTATCGCCGATGGTCATTCCGGCGGCTCGGTGACCGTCTGGACCTGCGATCTGACCCATGGGTATATCTCCATCAATGCCGATTACAGGTCCTGATCCAAGCTGCCTGAATGCCGAAATCCGCGCCAACGCGGGTGGCTTGCCTATTGTGCTGGTGTCTGCGGTGGCGCTGGTGGATGCCGATGGGCGGGTTTTGCTGGCGGAACGACCGGCAGGGAAATCAATGGCTGGTCTGTGGGAGTTCCCCGGCGGCAAGGTCCATGAAGGTGAGACGCCGGAAGCGGCGTTGATTCGCGAATTGAAGGAAGAGCTGGGGATCGATGTGACGGCCAGTTGTCTGGCCGCCATCGCCTTCGCCAGTCACACCTATGACGACTTCCACCTGTTGATGCCGCTGTTTGCCTGCCGGGTGTGGAAAGGTGAGCCGCAGGGACTGGAGGGTCAGGCGCTACAATGGATCAGACCTGTCCGCATGGGAGACATCGCCATGCCGCCCGCCGATGCGCCGCTTGTTGCGACCCTCAGGGATCTGATCTGACAGGGATTATCCGTCAGGTGCGCTCGCGCCACGCAATATAGATGCCACTGGCGCTGATCACCGCAATTCCGGCCCATGTCAGGTAATCCGGGATGTCGCCGAACAGGGCGAAGCCGATCACCGCTGCGGTAATGATCTCCACATACCCGAATGGCGCGAGGTAGGACGCGGGAGCTCTTTCAAATGCATAGATGATCATCAGATGACCCATGGCGGAAATGGCGCCAATGGCGACAAATAACACGAGGGCGAAGACGTCGGGGGTCACCCAGAAGAACGGAACGAAGATGCTGATCACGATGGCGGCGCTTGTGGACTGATAACTCAACGTCAGGTCAGCCGGTGCGCTGCCCGCAAGTTTCCGCGTCAGGATCAGATAGAAGGCAAAAGCGACACTGCCGACGAGGGCGAACAACGCCCCGGTATTGAGCACCTCGACCCCGGGGCGGATAACCAGCAGGGTTCCGGCAAATCCGGCGGCCACGGCAGTCCAGCGCCGCCAGCCTGTGTGCTCGCCAAGTAAAAACGGCGCCAGAGCTGTGACCACGAACGGATAGGCGTAGTAGATGGCAAGCGCGTCGGCCAACGGCATGCGGGCATAGGCCATGAACAGAAGGAAAGTACCCGAGGCATGCAGCAACCCGCGCCCGACCTGCACCGCCGGATTGGGCGGCCTCAGCATCAGGCTGCGGTGCCGCCAGGCGGCAATGGGCAAGATAAGCATCGCGTTGAAGAAAAACCGCGCCCAGAGAATTTGCACGACGGGATATCCGGACTCGGCCAGATACTTCGCCAGACCATCCATCACCGCCAGAATGTTGAAGGCCAGCAACAGCAGCACAATACCCTTGGTAAGGGAAGCCCTGTCAATTGATCCGGGGGAGGCGATGGATTTGGACATATATGGGAGCATGGGTGTTGTTTCGGGAGGAATGATCCTAATATCGCGAACAACCAACAGACAGGCAAACCGGAAACAGCATGCCCCATATGCAAACCCTGAGAAAATCCTGAGAAAACCATGAAGAAACGTTACACCGCCTGTATCCTGATCATCGGGAACGAAGTGCTGTCGGGCCGCACCCAGGACGCCAATCTGGCTTTCCTCGCGACGCGCCTGAATGATCTGGGTATTCAGGTGTCCGAGGCGCGGGTTATCCGTGATGACCGGCAGATTATCGCCGATGCCGTCAATCAGGCCCGTGCCCAAAACGATTATGTGCTGACAACCGGCGGCATCGGCCCGACCCATGATGACATCACATCGGAAAGCGTCGCCCATGCCCTTGGTGTGCCGTTTGGCCGCAACGCGGAAGCCGACGCCATCCTGCGCAATTACTACGCCCCCGAAGACATTACCGAAGAACGCATGTCCATGGCCGATATGCCGGAAGGCGCAGTCCTGATCGACAACCCGGTCAGCCGCGCGCCCGGATTCCAGATCGAAAACGTGTTCGTGCTGCCCGGTGTGCCGCGTATCATGCGCGACATGTTCCAGGGTATGGCCCACCGCCTGACCGGCGGCGCACCCATGCTGTCGCGTTCCATCACGGCCGCCTTGCCCGAGGGCGAGCTTGCCGGGCCGCTGGGGGCCTTGCAGGCCCGCTACCCGGATGTCGAGATGGGCAGTTATCCGTTTTTTCAGGGCGGGAAACTGGGCGCTAATCTGGTGCTGCGGGCATTCGATGCGGATCAATTGGCCGATGCCGCCGAAGCCGTCGCCCAAATGGTGCGCGATCTGGGCGGTGCGCCATCGGGGTCAGAGCAGGCGCAAGGCAGCCTGAAATAAGGTCATTGAAACTGAATAAGGTTATCCGGGATTCGCCTTAACGTTTGAGCACAAACGTGCTCTGCGCCACGCGCTGCTGCCAGCCCACCCGTTCCAGTTCCGGGTCCAGATGTTCTTCTTCCGGGTAGCCGATACACAGATAGCCGATGAAGGTCCAGTTTTCCGGCACGTCGAGAATGCGCGTTACCTCCGCCGGGTCCAGGATGGACACCCAGCCCAGACCAATGCCTTCGGCCCGCGCCGCCAGCCACAGGGTCTGGATAGCGCCGACCACGGAATAGCGCAGCGTCTCCGGCATGGTGCCACTGCCCAGTCCTTGGCCCGCCGTGGTCTCTTCATCACAGAACACGGCCAGATGCTCCGGCGCATCGTCCATGCCCGACAGCTTCAACCCGGCATAGAGGCGCGCGCGCTCGCCTTCATAATTCTCCAGCGCACGGGCATTACAGCGCTGGAATTCGTCCCGAATCGCTGTGCGCCGTGCGCCATCGCGCACCATAACAAACCGCCACGGCTGGCTGTTGCCGACGCTGGGGGCCAGTGCGGCGACGGAAATCAGGCGTTCCAGGGTACCCTCCGCCAGTCCATCGCGGCGAAACCGGCGCACATCGCGCCGCCAGCGGATCAGTTCAAGAAAATCAGACTGGAACGAGCCATCGAAATCGGGTGGTTCAGGGTTTGGGACGGGGTTGCTCATGGTCGCAGGGTACGGGATCGGCTCGCCCCCGTCAGCAAGAAACCCGCCACCGGATAGTCCGGCGCCGACATCATGCGCGGGGAAGCCAAAAGAACACGCTTCCTCTCTTGCCTGTCTCGCTTCTGCCGCGTAGGTTTGCCTCCGCCGATTCAGGCCCAGTATTACAAGCCCTGTGCGGGCGTGGTGAAATTGGTAAACACAAGGGACTTAAAATCCCTCGGACGTAAGTCCTTGCCGGTTCAAGTCCGGCCGCCCGCACCATCCATCCTGAATATGGCCATTCAGCCGGGACATTTATTGAGCAAAACCAACAAAGCGATCAGTCGCATACTGGCTATGGCAGGCGACACACGCGTTGATCATCCGGCCAAATTGCTCCTGTTGGAATGACCTGTCCTTAGCTCGTGCCGCTTGCGCGAGCTCGGCTGAAATTTCGTGGAAGCCTCTGTCCATCTTTACAAAGTCAT
>JAJFIE010000002.1 GCA_021775275.1 Rhodospirillales bacterium
CCGGCCCGGGCCATCAGGCGGTCTACCGAGGGCCCATCCAGTTCCACTACTTCCGGGATCAAAAGGCCCTGCCCCTGAACGCCGCCGGCCTCGAGGGCGTTCTTGATGCTTTCGTGGACCAGTCGCTCATGGGCCGCATGCTGATCGACGATGACGATGCCATCGGCTGTTTGGGCGACAACATAGGTGGCATGGAGCTGCGCCCGCGCCACGCCAAGGGGGTAGTCGGCTTCCTGGGCGGCGTCTTCCACCATGCGGGCATCCGGCGCGGTATCCAGATTGGGTAGCGGGCGGTAAAAGTCCTGCGCCTGTTGAACCTGTCCGGGTTGAACCATGGGAGACGCAAACCCAGCCGGTGAAGAATAGCCCACGCTGGAACCGCCGCTTCTGTAAGGCATGCCTGTGCCCTCCGCCCGGAAAGCGCCGAGCGCTACCCCTGCGGCGGATGACGACGCCCGGTGCCCGGCTTCGGCCAGGGCATGTTTCAGCGCACCGACAATCAGGCCCCGTACAAGTCCGGCATCGCGAAAACGCACCTCGGTCTTTGCCGGGTGCACATTCACATCGACGTTGTCTGGCGGCACATCGAGAAACAGCGCAACCAGTGGATAACGGTCGGACGCCAGGAAATCCCGATAAGCCCCCCGAAGGGCGCCAACCAATAACCTGTCACGAACCGGGCGACCATTGACGAACAGAAATTGCATCGCCGCGTTGCCACGATTGAGGGTGGGAAGCGAGGCATAGCCGCTTAACTGCACTCCATCCCGCTCTGCGTCGATGGTCATGGCGTTGTCGGCGAAGTCCCGTCCCATAATGCCGGTCAGCCGATCAAGACGGGCGCTGAACAGATCGGGCTGCCCTCCTTGAGTCGGACTCAGGCGGATCAGGTGGCGCGTGCCGTCGGACAACGTAAAGCCGATTTCCGGATGGGCCATGGCCAGCCGGTTGACGATTTCGACAGCATGGGTCTGTTCTGTGCGCGGCGTCTTCAGGAACTTGAGGCGGGCCGGCGTCGCATAGAACAGATCGCGCACGTCGATGCGGGTTCCGTCGGGATGCGCTACGGGCTCCGGCGTCGACTTGGTCCCCCCCTCGACCGACAGTGTCCAGGCCTCTGTACTGCCCGACTTGCGGGAGGTGATGGAAAGCCGCGCCACACCGCCGATGGATGGCAGGGCTTCACCCCGGAATCCGAGTGTTTGAATATGGATCAGATCATCGTCCGGCAGCTTTGATGTGGCGTGCCGCTCGACCGCCAGGACCATCTCGTCGGGGGCCATGCCGCAGCCGTCATCTTCCACGGATATGAGAGTTTGTCCGCCATCACGCAGGATGATGTCGATATGGCGTGCACCGGCATCGATACTGTTTTCAACCAGTTCCTTGACCACCGAAGCGGGCCGCTCCACAACCTCACCGGCGGCAATACGGTTAACCAGTGTTTCGGGTAGCAGGCGTATGGTCATGGTGGTTAACTGCTCGGGGTTTGGCGGGTTTTTACAAAGCGATTGACGAGGCCGTTTGTCGATCCATCGTGGCTGGTGACGGGATCAGCAGCCTCGATCTGATCCAGAATAGTTTGCGCCAGTTCCTTGCCCAGTTCGACACCCCATTGATCAAACGGGTTTACACCCCAGATGGTGCCCTGAACGAATACCTTATGCTCATATAGCGCCAGCAACATGCCAACCGCCTCCGGTGTCAGGGCATCTAACAGGATAGTCGTGCTTGGGCGGTTTCCCGGGCACAGGCGATGAATATCGCTGCCACCGTTCATTTCGGTGCGTCCCCGCATGAGAGCTTCGGTCTGGGAAAACAGGTTCGCCATTAACCGGTCATGGTGATTGTCATGGGGATGATCCTGCCGGATGCACCCGATGAAATCGGCTGAGATGGTTCGGGTTCCCTGATGCAGGGCCTGAAAGAACGTGTGCTGCGCGTCATTTCCCGGCATGCCGAAAACAATAGGTGCGGTATGCCATGGGGTCATTTCGTCCCAGCGATTGGCGCTCTTGCCGGTGCTCTCCATTTCAAGTTGCTGCAAGTGCTGCGGCAACCCGGCCAGGCGTTCATCATAAGGCAGGATCGCGTGGGCGCCGGTGTTCTGGAAATCCGTATTCCAGATTCCGGTCAATGCCAACAATACCGGCAGATTCTGTTCCAGCGGTGCGTCACAGAAATGCCTGTCCATTTGTTGAGCGCCCTGAAGCAGTCGATAAAACCTGTCCATACCGATGGTCAGGGCAATGGGCAGGCCGACCGCCGACCACAGGGAAAACCGACCACCGACCCAGGGCCAGAACGTCAGGATATTTTCCTTCGGTATACCAAATGCAACCGCTACCGATGGTTCTGCGGTAATCCCGATCAGGTGTCTTCCGATTTTTTCTACAGGCAACGTTTCCAACAGCCATTCACGTGCCGTTTCTGCATTGGTCAACGTCTCCAGAGTCGAAAAACTTTTGGATACGGCAGTGATCAGGGTGCTTTCCGGGTTCAGGGATTCCAGCACCGGGAAGATCGCTTCCGCATCCACATTGGAAACATAATGAATGCGGATTGGTTGGTTTTTTGGGCGCGCTAGTGCACGCGCTGCCGCTGCCGGGCCCAAGATAGACCCTCCGATCCCGATGTGCAGAACATCGGTGATGGGCTTATCGGTGGCGCCCACCCATAGATGGTTTCTGAGTTGTTCGACCATTCCGGCCATTTGTGCCAGCTCTTGGCGGACAGACGCCGTAATATCCTCGCCCTCGACAGTGACCTTTGGGCCATCCGGGTTACGCAAGGCAACATGAAGGGCCGACCGATTTTCGGTGCCATTGACCGGATCGCCCGAGAACATTCGGTCCCGCCACTTCTCGACACCTGTCGTCCGGGCAAGCTCGATCAGGGACAAAAGAGTAGCTCTGTCGAGATGATTCTTCGACAGGTCCATAAACAGACCACCGAATTCAAACGAGAAACGCTCAAACCGCTCCGGGTCGTCGGCGAACATGTCCATGGTGTGAACAGATTTCAGGCGCGCTGCGTGTTCAAACAGCGTTTGCCGGGCCGGGCAGTCTGGGGTGATTTTCTCTGGCATTGGTTGGGAATTTAGAGGTTTTCCGGCTCGCCGACAATGACGATGGTGAGCTGATCGGCATCAAGCCACTTGCGGGTGATACGATTGACATCGTCCAGGGTAACGGCCTCAATGTACTCGTTTCGTTTGTCGAAATAATCCATGCCCAGATTATCGAGCTGAATGCCGGTGAGCATGCCGGCGATTCGATCACTGGCAGTAAACCGCAGGGGATAGGAACCTGTCAGATAGGTCTTGGCATCGGCAAGCTCGTCCTC
>JAJFIE010000011.1 GCA_021775275.1 Rhodospirillales bacterium
CCCACCATCCAGAGACAGTGTGGCAATCAGGGCTTCACTGGCATCAGCCTGCAAAGCCGGGTTTTTTCGTCCGCCCGACTCTTCCTCGCCCGGCGACAGAACCAGACAGGGGCTCAAATCAATGTTTCCCGCGACACGCGCCAATGCCTCCATGCGAACCAATGCCGTCAGGCGGCGCGATAAAGCTCCTTCTTCTTCATGGCTGAAACGCTGATACAGCATATTGGCAATGACAAGTCCAAGCACCCGGTCACCGAGGAACTCCAGCCGTTCGTTTGAGTCCGTACGCCCATTGGGCAGGTTGATGCTGCTCGCATGGGTCATGGCGTGTTGCAGGAGAGATGGATTGCTGAAAGTATGTCCGATGCGTTTTTCCAGCGATGTCAGACGGTTGTTCATTCCCTGCTCAATCAATGCTCTGGAAGATACGGCTCAAACGCAGGGAATCTCCCCACTTCCAGAACTCCCACACATTGCCGTCGACCGAGAAAAACATAAACTCCGCACGTCCCACCAGATTCTTGCGTGGAATAAAACCGACAGCGCTCATGACCCGGCTGTCTTTTGAGCGATCCCGGTTGTCACCCATACCGAAGTAGTGGCCCTCCGGCACCGTAAATTCGGGTGTGTTGTCCAGCCAACCTTCGTCGGATTCCTCCAAGATGAAATGTTCCACTCCGTTTGGCAGTGTTTCCTTAAACCGTGGTGTACGATGGAAGCTTCCGGAATATCCCTCAACAATGAAGTCTTCGACCTGGGTACGTTCCACCGGCTCACCATTGATGTGCAGGATACCGTTTTTCATTTGAATGCGGTCACCCGGTAATCCGACAATTCGTTTGATGTAATCGGTCTTGTTGTCTGTCGGCAGTTTGAAGACGGCTACGTCTCCCCGTTCGGGTTCGGTGAAAAAGATACGGTCTTCGATAAATGGCAGGCTGAACGGCAATGAGTGCTGAGAGTACCCATAAGAAAATTTTGAAACGAACAGGTAGTCACCAACCAGCAGTGTCGGGATCATTGAGCCCGAGGGAATGTTGAATGGCTCGTATCCGATGGTGCGCACAAAAATTGCGATCAGAACCGCGTAAATGACGGTTCGCACAGTGTCCATGATGCCGCTTGGTTTGCTGGATTTCATGCGTCAAATTCAAATTTAAAAATCAATGAGTTACGGGAGGCAGATATGCCCGCGCCGGGGACGGTAAGTCAAGAATGATCTGCCGCAGGAATGGCAGAAATTATGACAATTGCGTGGGCCAGTTGCTGCTCGTCAGTGAGGGAAATGTTAATTCGGCCCTCCATACCCTCCGGTGTGAGCACCTGAAGACGGGCAAGTGCACCGCCTTTCAGGGTCAGGAAAGGCTTTCCTGATGTCTCGTTTCCCAACACCATATCGCGCCAGAAAACGCCATTTCGAAATCCCGTCCCCAATGCCTTGGCGCAGGCCTCCTTGGCGGCGAAACGCATGGCGTAACCGGATGCGCGCCGCTGCGGGCGGCGCTCCACTGCTTGCTGCTCGCTTTCGTCATAGAGGCGTTGTACGAAGCGGTCACCAAATTTTTCCAGGGTCTGCTCAATCCGCCGGATATCGCAAAGATCAGTACCAAGCCCGATAATCATTTTTGCGCCCCATTGAGTCGTCGATGGTGACGGCGGTGCTGATAACCGTCGATCATTTTCTTTAACGGAACATAGAATGCGAACCAGACGACAATCGCCGTGGGAATACCGCTGACAAACATCGGCCAGATGACCGGCACGGCTGATTCGATCAGCATATTCAAATCAAAACGCAGCAACGCGTCCATCATATGGGCAAACGTCGAATAAAAGTTGGGGTAATGACGGCCGCCTCCAGTGCTCCCCTTTATCAGCCAGTTTCCGGACTCGTACAACCAGACCCAGATAAACGGAAATGTCCACGGGTTACCGACAACGGTGCCGATGAGGGCAACAATAATGTTCCCGCGGACAATCCATGCAAGCAGAGTGGCCCACAAAAAATGGGTGCCGACAAACGGGGTAAAGGATACAGCCGCACCGCAGGCGAAGCCCGCTGCAATGGAATAAGAGGACCCCGGCATGCGCGCCATTCGGTGCATCGTATAGCGTGCCGCGCGCAACCACCCTCCTTTGGGCCACACCCAGGTACGCAAGCGAGATAAGAAGCTCGATTTATCACGGCGTCGAAACATGGAACCTGTATACCGGTTATGGTTGTTAGAGCAATAGGCGCATTCTTGGGGGGAGCGGTGTTGCCTTTTCGTTAACCGCGTGCCCTCTCGACGGTGTTTACGGCGGGTGAGGCCCGGAGTGCGGCAATCACATCAGTCAAGTGGCGAACATCATGGACTTCGATATCAATCAGCATTTCAAAAAAATCATTGGAACGCGAGGTGATTTTCAGGTTGGAAATATTGCCCTCATGTCGCGCGATGACGGAGGATAGATCACCCAGGCTTCCGGGTGAATTCAGAACAGTCAGGGCAATTCGTCCCACATGGACATCACTTTCGCTTTCTTGATCCCAGGCCAGATCAAGCCAGCTTTCCGGCATGTCATGGAATTCCAGTAAAGAGTCACAGTCGATGGTATGAATGGTTACGCCCTTCCCCGTGGTGATGATGCCCACGATTCGATCTCCGGGTAGCGGATGGCAACAGTTGGCAAAATGCATGGCCATACCCGGAATCAATCCCTTGATGGGAATGCCCGGTATATCACTTTTTTTTCTCGCCTTGTTCAAGGAAACGATTTTATCGCTATCGGATTTTTCGTTTTCCTTTTTAGCTGCGGGGTACACGGCTTCCAAAACTTCCCGCGCGCCCAGAGTTCCCGAACCAACCTGGGCAAACAGATCATCACATGTCGGAACCTTGAACCGCTTGAGAACACCATCGATACCCTTCTCTGTATAACTGAATCCGGCTTCCGTGAATGCGCGTTCTATAATCGAACAGCCCAGTTTTATGTATTCGCCACGTTCCTGCTGACGGACATAACGGCGAATGTGCGCCCGGGCCTTGCCCGTTACAACAAAGCGCTCCCATGTGGGCGACGGGGTTTGCGCCTTCGACGTCAGAACCTCGACTTGATCGCCGTTCCGAAGCTGGGTGCGGAGCGGCATCATGCGACCGTTGATTTTCGAACCAACACAGGTGTCACCCACCTCGGAATGTACAGCGTAGGCGAAATCAACAGATGTTGCCCCGCGCGGCAGATTGATCAGGTCGCCTCGCGGTGTGAAGCAGAACACCTGATCTTGAAACATCTCAAGCTTGGTGTGCTCGAGAAATTCTTCGGGTCCGGCCGCATGCTCAAGGATTTCCAGCAATTGGCGCAGCCAGTGGTATTGTTTACCTTCTGTTTTTCCGTAACCCTGTTTGTATTGCCAATGGGCGGCGACACCACGTTCCGCAATATCATGCATCTCGCGGGTGCGTATCTGCACTTCGATACGGTGACGGTGTGGTCCCAGAATGCTGGTATGAATGGACCGGTAGCCGTTGGGTTTGGGTGTCGACAGATAATCCTTGAAGCGCCCCGGGACGACACGGTATTTGGCGTGCATGATACCGAGCGCCTGATAGCACTTTTCCACCGAATCAACGACAACACGGAACGCCATTATGTCGGATAGTTGCTCGAAACTGACGTCTTTCTGCTGCATCTTGCGCCATATAGAGTACGCCGTTTTTTCACGACCCGAGATTTCCGCCGTGACGCCTTCCTTCTCCAGGGTTGCGCCAAGTTCCTCGACAATATCGGGTGCCAGACTGCTCCCCTGATCACGCAGAAAATCCAGCCGCTTGGTGATCGATCGGCGCGCATCGGGGTTGATCTCTGAAAATGAGATATCTTCCAGTTCGTTTTTCAACTCCTGCATACCGATTCGTTCAGCTAACGGCGCATAAATATCCATGGTTTCCATGGCGATCCGACGACGTTTCTCCGGTCGTCCGATGTGATGCAGGGTCCGCATATTGTGAAGCCGGTCGGCCAGTTTCACTAGCAAGACACGAATGTCTTCCGACATGGCGAGCACAAGTTTGCGGAAATTTTCCGCCTGTTTGGC
>JAJFIE010000101.1 GCA_021775275.1 Rhodospirillales bacterium
TCGTCGAAAAACACGGTCACGATGTGGATATTGCATCCACCGGCGGTGAGGGCATTGCCGCGCACCTGGATATGCCCTACGACGTGGTTGCCGTGGACTACCAGTTGCCCGACATAACCGGCATTGATGTGTGCCGGAAACTGTTGCTTGATGATCCGGACCTGCCCATCGTTATGATTACCGGCAAGGGCGACCAGCGACTGGTGAATGAAGCACTGGGTCTCGGCGTATCCCAGTACGTGGTGAAGGATGATCAACCGGTTTATCTGGAATTACTACCCAGCATCATAGAAAATCTGGTGCGACGCGGCGAGGTGGCGCGGGAAAAACGGGCGACCGAAGCGGCCCTACAGGTTAATGAAGAACGATACCGTTTGGCGTCCAAGATTGCCAAACTTGGGCACTGGACCTGGGACCATGCAGAGAACAGGATGATCTCATGTTCTTCCGGGCTCGCCGGAATATTCGGTGTTTCGGTGGACGAATATCTTGAGCAAAGCTCGGATCCCGACAGGGACTGGTCCTGGTATCACCCGGATGACCGCGAACGATATCGCGAAACAGTTCAAACAGCCAAAAAAAACAGGACCGGTTACAACATCACCTGCCGCATTCTTGACGGTCAGGGAAAGGTGCGTTGGATTCACGAGATCAGTGACGTCATGCTGAACGTTGATGGGTCTCTCAAGGAAATACTTGGCGCAACCCAGGACGTCACCGAACAAGAACAGGCCAAGGAAAAACTGACGGAGGGGCATACGATCCAGAATGCGATTCTTTCCAATATTCCTCAAGGTGTGAGCCTGACAGACAGTGATGGTCGGGTCATTGCTTATAATCAACAGTTTCTCGACATTAACGATTTTCCATCCGCATTATTTGATGGAGGCGCAACCTATGCGGACCTCGTCCGGTTCAATGCGGAACGCGGTCATTATGGTTCCGGTAATATAGATGAACTCGTTTCCAAACGGCTCGAACAGATTTACTCCTCCGAAGGGTCGACTTCAGAAAAGGTTTGTTCAGATGGGCGCGTTATTGAGATACGGCGACAACCACTGGCTGACGGTGGCGTTGTCATCACCGACAGTGATGTTACCGAGCAAAAGAAAATAGAAGAAAACCTGCGCCGCCAAAATTTTGTCACCGAGCAGGCAGAGAAAACCGGGGCGTTTGGTCACTGGCTGTGGGACGAAGTCAACGACTTGTGTCTGCATTGCAGCGAAGGTCTGGCTCGTATTCGTGGGATGACGGTGGACGAGTATATGGCGGTCGTGTCCACCGCCGGGGGGGGCGCCCAATCACAGGTTCATATGGATGACCGCGCGCTCATGGACGACACCTGGAGCCTGATGCGCGAATCCGGGAAACCATACTCGGCGGAATACCGAAGTCTGGATCGGGCCGGTAATGTCCGATGGGTACGAGAAACCGGCGCCCCGCTCGACGTTTCAGACACGGGAGAGGTGCTGACCGCAGTCGGCATCACCTATGACATCACCGAAACCCGTGAGATTGAGGAACGACTGCGGAAAAGTGAGGAACGCTACAGACAGGTCGCCAACGTTTCCTCTGACTGGGTCTGGGAAATGGACTCCGAATTACGGTTCTCCTATTTCTCCGAAGGGCTTCAGCGCCTCACCGGAACCGATCCGAAATTTCTGTTAGGCAAAACCCGGCGCGAGATTGCATCTGCTGAAGACCTAAAAAAGCCCCATTGGGTTAAACACCTTGCCGATATGGCGGCGCGCAGGAATTTCAGGGATTTCCGGTTCGAGTTCACTGGTCCGGATAACAAGAAGCTACACCTCCGGATTAGCGGGGCACCGGTGTTTAGCCTAGATGGGACCTTCCAGGGTTACCGTGGAACGGCCGCGGATATAACGTCCCGGGTCACCGCTGAAGAGGCCCTCGCCGAAAGCGCCGATAAACTGCGGCACGCGGCCAAGCTGGCAAAGATGGGACATTACCTGTGGGATGGCGTCGCCCGAAAGACGGTCTCCTGCACCGATGATTTCGCCCGTATCCACGGTGTATCGGCGGAAGATTACATTGCCATCACCAATTCCCTTGATGCGCTGCTCGGGTGGATACATCCGGATGACCGCGACCGCTACCTCGCCACTATCGAACAGGCTATGCATAATAAACGCGGATGCGAGATCGAATACCGGATCGTCGCGCGTGATGGCCAGATTCGCCACGTCTACGAGATCGCCGACCCCACATACGATGACGACGGTCAGTTGATCCAGACGACCGGCACCATGCAGGACATCACCGAACGAAAAGATACCGAACATGCCCTGAATGATGCCCAGCGACTGGCGGGTATTGGCAACTGGCGCTGGTCGGTTGGACAAAATCAACTCGTTTCCTGCTCGGAAGGTTATGCAAGAATTATTGGCGTCTCCATGGACCGTGTAATCGACTTTATGGCAGAGACGGGATACGGCATTGTGCACGAAGACGACCGTGAACGTTTCACTCATATCTTCGATACGGCGTTGGCAGAATGCCTCGATTATGAAACAGAATACCGCATTGTACGGCCCGACGGAGAAATTCGCGATGTCCTTGAAATAGGTGAACGGGTGCACAGTCCAGACGGACAGTGCCGGGAACTGGTGGGGACACTACAGGACATTACCGAGCGCAAGAAGGTCGAACGCGAGGTTATCGAAGCACGGGAAACGGCTGATCAGGCGAACCTCGCCAAATCCGAATTTCTGTCATCCATGAGCCATGAGTTACGCACCCCTCTGAACGCCATTCTCGGGTTTGCACAGCTTCTCGAATACAACCCGAAAGAACCCCTTACGAAATCCCAGGTAAGTTCGGTGGAACATATCAAAAAGGGTGGCGACCACTTGCTGCGGCTGATCGAAGACATCCTTGATCTCGCCAAGATCGAAGCCGGGAAAACCGAAATGTCAATCGAGGGTATCTATATCAACGATTGTATCAAAGAATGCCTCGCCCTGGTTCAGACCATGTCCGAAGAGCGCGGGATAAACGTTTCGTTCTCGAAGGATATTGACCACCCATATATGGTTCGCGCCGATTTTACACGGTTAAGGCAGATCATTCTCAATCTCCTGTCCAATGCCATAAAATACAATATTGACAATGGTCACATGACTATTGAGATAACCGAACAGCCCGACAATCTTTTACGGATTAGTGTTTCGGATACCGGCGCCGGTATTCCGCTCAAACTTCATAAAAAACTTTTCCAACCCTTCAGCCGACTGGGCGCAGAAAACACCGAAATCGAGGGAACCGGCATCGGACTCGTCGTGACCAAGGAACTCTTGGAATTGATGGGGGGGAGTATCGGTTTCGAGAGCGAGGTTGGGCGAGGTTCAACATTTTATTTCGATCTTCCGTTAGCGTCAGACAGCATCCCCACGGGTGAGGAAGATGCCGTCATAGAACCCACGGCAAAAAGCGGGCAATCGCCTCTGGTTTCAGGAACAGTTCTATACGTGGAAGATAATCCTGCCAACCTGGCCCTGATGGAACAGGTCGTTACCCAAATCAAAGGCGTAACCATGATATCGGCGCACAATGCCGAATTTGGCCTGGAGATGGCGAAAACCAAAAATCCCGATTTGATCATTCTCGACATCAATTTACCGGGCATGAGCGGTCTGGAAGCCATAGAAAAACTCAAGAGTATGGAAGGTATTTCAAAAATTCCCGTGATAGCCCTGAGCGCCGCAGCCACCAAGAAAGATATTCAGAAAGGCCATGATGCCGGTTTCCAGAGCTATCTGACCAAACCTATCAATGTCGCCAAGGTTACCGAGACGATCAGGGAATTTTTAAAACCTTCAGGGCGCTAGAACCTTTCCGTTACAGTATAAAATAGAAAGCCCCGGACCCTCCTCCTCCGGCAAGGTTTCCATCCACAGCACTCACTCTGTCGTCCCTCGTGAATGGCTCGTTGAAGGGCTCTCCCGCCACTCAGTTTGCGATTGGAAACTGTAACCGGACAACAGTACCTGCACCGGGCGAGCTTGATAAATCTAATGTTCCGCCATGAAGTTCCATCAGGCTTTTGCTTAATGGCAAACCCAACCCGGTCCCTTCCCTATTCCTGGCGACCTTGCTATCCGCACGACCGAATTTTGACATGGCCTGATCCAGGCCCTGTTCATCCATTCCGATTCCGGTATCCGTGATAGTGATTTGCAAATCCGAATTACCAATTTTGGAAGCAGTAACAAGTACCCTGCCGCCCGCGGGAGTAAACTTCACGGCGTTGGTAAGAAGATTAATGATCACCTGCAATATCCGGCGTTTATCCGCATAGAGCGGTGGTAGTCCGTCCTCAATGTTCATTGAGACTTGAACGCCTTCAGTCTCCGCACGAAGCGAGACAAATTTCAGTGACGCAGCGACAACCTCGGCAACTTCGAATGACTCCTTTTGAAGTCCTAGCTTGCCTGCTTCAATTGCGGAGAGATCAAGAATGTCATCAATCAAATCCAGGAGGTGTTGCCCTGCCTGATGGATATCTCCGGCATATTCAAGATATTTACCGTTCTCCATAGGACCCAGAGCCTGTTGGCGCATGATATCGGTGAACCCAATGATGGCATTCAGGGGGGTCCTCAGCTCATGGCTCATATTGGCCAGGAAGTTTGATTTTAAACCACTGGCGTCTTCGGCTGCGGTCTTCGCCGCTTCAAGTTGAAATTGGGTTTCCTTAAGTTCGGTGACGTCGGAGCGAATGGTAAGTGTCGAGCCATTTCGTGTCTTGTGCTCCGTCGTCATGATCCATTGGCCCGTCCGAAGCTGGTGAATGATCGGCTGGCTATCCTGGCGAAAACGCGCCAAACGGGATTCCACCCATTTTTCCATATCATCCCAACCGGACACGATGCCGCGCTCGAAACTTTTCCGACACACATCCTCGAACGTTATCCCCGGCACCAGGATATCGGAAATCTCATTCACCACCTCCCGGTATTTACTGTTGCAAACGACAAACCTTTCATCGGCATCGTATAGAACAATGCCTTGATTGAGTCCTTCGATAGCATCCACAAGCTGGTGTTCTGCCGTTGCGGCGCGCCGTTCGGCCAGGACCTGCGCCGTAATATTGGTCGTGGTTCCCCGATAACCTGTGAATTCATCGTTATCGTTGAACACTGGAACACCGCCGACCCGCACATGCAGGGTGCCGCCGTCCGGATGCTTCTGTTCATACTGAAAATCCCGAAAAGAACGATGATTATGCATATCGTCCAGGTGATTTTGCCATTTCTCTTTATCTTCACCCGGGACAACCAGTTCCTCGACGCTTTTGCCAATGAACCAGTTAGATTCCATCCCGGTAATTTTTTCGTAACGACTGCTCACATAAGAAAGTCGCAAATCCGGCCCTGTTTCCCAGAACCAGTCGGAAGAGGATTTGGCTAAATCCCGGGCGCGCTCTTCGCTTTTTCGCAAGGCAGCCTCGATATACTTCCGTTCCTCAACCTCGCCTTGCAATTGCTCCGTACGTTCGTGAACCCGAAGCTCCAGTTCGTCATGGGCTTTCCTGATCTTCCGTTCCGCGGCTTTGCGTCCGGTGATGTCCTGAATAATCGCAGCAAATACTGGCGGCGTTTCGGTGGATATCAGTTGCAGATGCACTTCCGCATCGTAGGTGCTGCCATCTTTCCGTTGATGAACGGTCTCGAAGACGATCTGCTCCCTTTCGCCATCGCGTAACGGCTTTATAAGTTCCTCGAAAGTCTCAAGCGTGTACTCCGGTTTGATATCCAACGGCGTCAGGTTCATCATTTCTTCCAGGGTGTAGCCAAGATTTTTACAAGCCCCCCGGTTGACCGTCTCAAACTTCAAGGTGTCTGCATTGAAGCAAAAAACCTCATTGACTGATCGGTCAATGATGCGCCCAAGACGGACGTTCATGGTCTCGGTTTTTTTGCGATCGGTGATGTCCACATCAACGCCACCGACAGCTTTGACCTCTCCGTCGGTCCCGAATATGGGAAACTTGTGCGCCAGAATGGTATGGGTTTCACCATCAATAAACGGCAGGGTAAATTCCCACGCCAGATTGGTCTTGCTGGCGAATATCGCTTTATCTTCTGTCGCCGCCTCATCCGCGTGTTTTGGCGCGGCCAAATCGTAGAAGGTTTTGCCGATAACATCTTCGGGCGTTCCGCCGAACCATTCGCAAAATTTCGTGTTCACGACCTGATACCGGCCTTCTTCGTCTTTCAGAAAAATGGCGGTAGGGGAATTATCGATGACCAGGTGCAGCCTTTCTTCGCTCTCTTGAAGCTGCACTTCCAGGCGCTTTTGGTCCGATATATCCTGAACAGTGCCAACAGACCGGTAGTGTCTGCCAGAGTCATCAAATACCGGCTCGGCCAACTCGCGGATGTAACGGACCTCTTCGTCTTGCTTGGTAATCCTGTATTCACAATCGAGAGGAACGCTTTTGTCGTATCCGTGGGTGTTGGCCTCGCGGTACTCTTCCCTCTCCCGCGCGTATTGCTCCCGTTCCTCGGGATGAACCCATTTCAGCGCGGCATCCAACGTCGCTGAATTTTCGCTATAGTCATCAACCGAGACGCCAAATATTCGCGCCATTTCTTCGGAACAAGTAATCAGTCGATCGGCAATCTCGTCCCATTCCCAATGCCCCACGTTGGCGATCCTTGCTGCCTGTTCAAACAGCATTTCTGTCTCACGTTTCGATTGCCCGGCTTTTTTTTCGTCCGTAATGTCGATGAGGAAACCCCGCAACAGTTTTGGCCTGTCCTCCTCCATCTCCACAGCGACGAAATCCCGCACCCAGACGTCGCGCCCGTCCGCCGCGACCATGCGGTACTCGAACTCATGATCTTCACCGTTCCCCGTGGCTGATTTGCAATAGTCCACCGTTTGCCGACGGTCATCGGGATGAATGTGATCAGTCCAGAAATTCTCGCTATACCAGTCGCTTAACGGATATCCGAACAATTCTACGACGTGCGGAGACACGACGGTAAACCGCCACGAGGACGGGTCCAGTTCCCAGGTTATTATTTTGTTCGACATTCAGCGTTCTGCCCGGTTTTCAATCCCTATCCTGCGAAAAAGAGTCCTCGAATGCAAGGCAGTACCATTGTAGGCAGTCACCGTACCCGTTGACAAACTTGTGAAGCGATATGAAGGGCCGGTGCATGTCACAATCGCACAAAGTTGGG
>JAJFIE010000102.1 GCA_021775275.1 Rhodospirillales bacterium
TCGGCCATCAGGTCATCGGCGTCCTCGATCCCCGTGGACATCCTGATCAGGTTTTCCGGTGTCGAGGTGACATCGCTTTCACTGGATTTACGGTGCTCAATCAGACTTTCGACACCACCAAGCGATGTTGCGCGTTTGAAAACACGGGCCCGTTTCGCCGTGTGGATAGCTTCCGCCCGCCCCCCCGGCACCTGGAAAGACAACATTCCGCCAAATCCACCCTTCATCTGCTGCATGGCGATCTCATGACCCGGAAAGCTTTGCAAGCCAGGATAATGAACGGCCTCCACGCTGGGATGGGTCTCAAGAAACCGCGCGATTTTGATGGCGTTCTCACATTGACGCGCAACGCGCAGGTAAAGTGTCCGAATACCCCGGGTCAACAGGTAGGCCTCGAACGACCCAAGGATCGGTCCGGCATAGAGGCGGTGTTGATGGGTACGCTGCCACAGCTCCGACCCGGCATCCCCGGTTACCAGCATGCCGCCGATTACGTCCGAATGACCGTTCAGAAACTTGGTCGCCGAATGGCACACCAGATCGGCGCCCAGTTCAAGCGGACGGGTCAGCACGGGCGTTGCGGCCGTAGAATCAACGGCCACCATGGCGCCCGCCTGATGGGCGATGTCGGCGGCGGCGCGAATATCCGTAACGGCCCAGGTCGGATTGGCCGGTGTTTCCAGCCAGACAAGCCGGGTGTCACCACCAGCGACAGCAGACGTGAGGCCGTTCAGATCACCCGCGTCGAAGTAATCCACGCCAAGGCCGCGGTCATCTGCAAAAATCTCCAGCCAACTGAGAACGCCGTGATAGATGGTCCGCGACACGGCGACCCGCTCGCCTTTTTTCTGGGCATGGAACGCCGCCGTACAGGCGGCAATACCGGAACCAAACGACAAGGCCTCCACGCCGCCCTCAAGCGCTGCAACGACCTGCTCCGCGTGTTGCTGGCTCGGGCCCTGATCGCGAATATAGGACCGGCCCTGCTTCTTTTCGTAGTCATCGTCACGGGCATACGTCGTTGACAGATGGATGGGCGGCACAATGGCGCCGGTGGTTTCGTCTTCCATGCCGAGAGCCTGTGCGGCCAGTGTTTCCGGCTTTAACCCTTTATGGTGGTCCGATGTCATCGTTACGTCCCTGTTGGCCGTTGTCTATCGTTCCCGCAATGTTAGCGTTGAATGACGCCGAGGACAGCCAAAACTGGAAACCGCAGGGGACAGAATTACTGCGCCTGACTTTGTTGCAACGCACGGACCAACTGCCGTTGCTTGTTAAGCAATTGCTGCAGGCGTTGAAACTGCTCCTGTTGAAGTTCGCTGGTGGCTGACTGGATCTCGCGAATACGGGCATCCACATCCCGTTTCAACTGCCGCAACCGGTTTTCCGTGTCTTTTGATATTTTAATCTTGGTTCCCGCCGCACACTCCCAGCTGTCGGACTTCGCATTGAACTTGAGTGCAAAACGACTGCACTCGTAACTGACCTGGGGACGGGGCGGATTGTGGCCTGCCAACGCATCGCTCGCTATTGCCAGGGTGGCGGCAACCATACAGACGATACCGATCACATACCATGATCCGGGTTTTTCATCGCGTCTCGGCATTTTATTTAATCGAAACCATGTGGGATAGAAAAACGGGAAGCCCCGCTAAGGAATATCACT
This sequence comes from Rhodospirillales bacterium, assembly GCA_021775275.1. Lineage (GTDB taxonomy): Bacteria > Pseudomonadota > Alphaproteobacteria > Rhodospirillales > Casp-alpha2 > JAJFIE01. Next base: position 1,667 of record JAJFIE010000102.1, read on the forward strand.
CAGGGGGCCTCCTCTGTGGTCTCTTGACCGTTTCCCGACTTATAAGCCGGAAATTTTCATCCGGGCACATTGCCCGGCGATACAATGTGATACCTAACTGATATCTATAGTGCACCCCTGCGCCTGGCAGAATTTATGCTCTTGATCGCGGCAGGGGCCTTATGACTGTGAGGCGGTTCCATACAGCTACCTGTCCTCCCTGTCAGAGAAATCCAAATGCCCTAACGGACAATCATAACCATATCACAATCGGGATAAAACTTCCACTAGATCAGTTCGGCGACCCACACCAAATCGTCACCGTAACAATATTGAGATGGTGAAAACGAAAATTTACAGCAGAATATGGGCGGACAGGACAATCCGCAGGCTAACGCCATACACGCTAATCCCACTGAGGGCCGCGCCACCATGATGCAACAGATGGACCTGATTTTTGCGCTGGCTGCGTTCTGCGTCGTAACCCTGTTCACGCCGGGGCCGAACAATATCATGCTCATGACATCCGGCCTGAACTTCGGCATGCGGCGTTCCATACCCCACATGACGGGCGTGTCCCTGGGCTTCGCCCTGATGGTAACGGGTGTCGGCCTGGGGCTTGGTACGATGTTCCAGGCATGGCCGGTGCTTTATCCCGTACTCAAGTACGGCGGCGCCGGCTATCTGGTATTTCTCGCGTGGAAAATTGCCTTCTCCGGCCCCATGGAGACGACAAACGACGCCAGAGGGCGCCCCATGACCTTTCTACAGGCGGTGGCCTTTCAATGGATCAATCCGAAGGCCTGGGTCATGGCCGTCGGTGTGACGTCCGCATTTGCCGCCGTGGCTCCGTTTCCGTTCAACATTTTATTGATGGCCGCATTTTATGGCGTATTGGGATTTGCATCCGCCAGCACCTGGATCGGATTCGGTTACGGCCTGCAACGGATCATCAGAAACCCCAGGTCCGTCCATATATTCAACGGCGTCATGGCGGTCCTTCTGGTGGCGTCGCTTTACCCGATCTTTGCCGATGGTTGGCAGTAGGCGGCTGACAGCAGAAATAACCTGCCAGCGCACACATGTGTGCGCAATGTCACAGATCATCGCTTGCAAACACCCTAGTTTCTGTCGTGTTATCATTGCTCCCTTCCTGAGGGCCCTTTGCGTTATTGAAAATTGCACCAAAAGGTTACATGGCCGATACAGAACTCCCAAGACTGGCGGAAGGAACTGTGGACTGGGATCTCGTTTTTGACGCCCCCGGCTCCGGGCTTGTCGCCCGCATTGAAGAGGCGCGCTCGGCACAAGACCTGCAACAGGCCATGCAGCTTATTTTGCAGACGCTGTTTAACCGTGAAGGCGATGCCGAACGCCGGGCCGTATTCACCAATCTTGTTAACGAGATACTGGCCGACGCCAAAAAGACCAAAAACTCGGTCGCCGCCGTGATGGCGGAGGTAAAGGCCCGGGTGATCCAGATTCTTCACAGTATCAAGGAAGATCGCCTGAAACGGGCCCGCAAGGCGCTCGCCGCAAAGGCGCTCAAGGCCCGGGAGTCAGAGCAGTCTGCCCAGTCTGCCGCCGCAGGTCCATTAGGCTACGATGACCGGCAACCGGATCAGGTCCATATTACCGTACCAAAGGTGACAGCAGCCTCCGGAGTTCAGCCCACACCGGCTGACGATGAATTGATCGGTGATCAACCCGCGCCACCGGGCGATGAACTGATCGGCGAGCAGAACGATGATGATTTCAATGCGTGGCTGGACAGCTCATCTTCAGGCAATGCCGCAGAAGCGTACGAAGACACCGGCGGTAGCGAGAGGAAATCACCTGAGGATTTTTTCGCCGATGTGATTATCACCTCCATTCTGAATAATCTTGCCGCCCTTGGCAGTGAGTTGAAGGATCGCGGCTCAGATACCGAAAAATTGCCGTTTGTCCTGTCTCCCGCCTTCGCTACACGGCTTGAGCCAATTCTCCGCACACATGTGCTGCCGGGATTTACCGAAGGCAGTTATTTCACCATCAGCCAGATGTCCGGAAAGCCACGCGCACAATGGCTTTCATCTCTGACCGAGATATTTTCCGATCCAACGCAAGGCTTGATGTTATGGGAACGTTGGCAAATTGCGTGGCGGAATGCCACGACCCAGCGCGATGAACCACCCCCGCCCTTTGTCGACCCTGCGAAGCAGGGAATTCGCGGCGTGATGAACCGCCTGCTCGGCAGTGACGATGTGTTTATCGAAGATGTCGAGATGACCCAGGAAGAATGGCAAGAGGCGGTCGAGGAAGCCCGCCAGGAGAATCTTCGTTCCCGGGAAGTCTGGTCTCTGCTGAAGGCAGACTCACCTGATTATCAGGCCCCCTTCGACACCGACAACCACCTGTTGATGACCCTGTTCCGCAGCGACGAAGATATGAAAATCCACGTGGCGAAGCTGCGTCAGTTTGCCAAAGACAGTGAAACGGCGGGCCGGAAGTTCGACACCTACCTTCAGGGCAAGGACCTGGACCTGCCCCTGCTCTGTGCATGCTATAACTATCCCGACGAATTGATGAGCGGAGAAAAAGCCATGGTGGCGACGTTCGTCGCCGGACTGAACCGTAAACAGGCGGAAATCGCCCTGCCGCTTTGTTGTCGCTTTCTGGGCACGGCCATGGGCAACCGGTTCGCGGAGGAGTAACGCATGAGCGTTGGCAGCATCCTGACCACAGCCACCACCGGCATGTTGCGTGACGCCCGCACCGTCCACCAATCGGCGGCGCGTATCGTTCAGCAACCGGTGAAACAGACACAAGATCAGACACTGGGCCAGATACAGGGCAAACCGCAGGAGGCAACAGATCTCGCCACCGAATTCGTCCGCATAAAACAGGCTGAAGTCAGCTATAATGCGAACGCGACCATTATCCGCACCGCCGACGACATGGCCTCCACGGTGCTGGACGTTCTTGCCTGAATTCCCTTCCTGATTCCGGAAATGCCATTTTGAAAATTCTCCGTTACGATGATTACCCCGTTGCGCCGTGGAAAAATGGCCAGGGCGTCACCCGTGACATCACCAGGCTGTCGCTCGATGGCACAGGCCGTGCGGGCGTTACCGGCTTTATCTGGCGTCTCAGCCTGGCCGATGTGGGTCAGTCCGGCGCTTTTTCGGAATTTGATGGCTATGACCGCACCATCACCCTGCTGGACGGCAACGGATTTACCCTGAATTTCGAAGATGGGAAGACAAAGACACTGGATGTCCGCTATGCCCCTTACGATTTCGATGGTGGCGCACCGCTTTTTTGTGACCTCATTGACGGCCCGTGCCGGGATTTCAATCTCATAGTCAAACGAGGCAGCGCATCAGCGCGATGGCGTGTCCATGATCTTGCGACGCCGCTTGTCCTTGAACCTCAAACCAATACCACACACCTGATTTTCTGCCTGTACGGGTGCGTCAATATTTCGGCGGCAGACGGCGGGCGCCACACGCTCAACGCTTGGGACAACGCGGAACCGGGCACAGGCGAAACCGTCACCTTGACGGCGGACACAGACACGCCATCGAGGCTCTTTCATGCATCCATAACGGTTGCTTCAAGTCTCTGACGGTACGTAGCGAAAGACAATGGCGGGGACGGTCAGGCCTGAATCGGCAAGAACGTGAGTCCGGGGATTTTCAAGACCCGGATATTGTTTTCAACGACCCTTGTTGGTGGGCGATGACTTCACGATATCGGTAACGGTGATGCCCAATTGATCTTCGATCACGGTGACCTCGCCACGGGCAATAAGCTCGTTATTGGCGCGCAGTTCAATATCCTCGCCAATTCGGCGTTCCAGTTCCACAACAGCGCCACGCCCGAGTTTCAGGACCTGACTGATTTGCATCATGGAGGTTCCCAGAACGGCGGTTAAGTCGACCGAGACTTCGTAGACAGCGGGGTCTTCGTCGGTTTCTTCAACCCCAATAAATTCCTCTGCCACTTCTATTCCCCTATCGATTCGCTACGTCATATTAGCACGCCAGCATCGTGCATAATTATTAAAATACCGTAGCTGAACAAAATCCCCGCCAGACGGGCTGGAATACCCGCGCGTCATGCTTATTTATTTGGCTGTTTGCGACAGATGGGCAAGCACCGTGTTAATACATCACTATAACAGATAGCATCACATGCTGGGGCTAAGCGTATTCGTTTATACGAAACACCAAATGGTTTCATTGACGATCCCGCAACTGGAATGATGGGGGTGGAATGACGGTTCGTTACTCTGAGATTTTCAAGTCTGTGCAGGGCGAAGGACATTACACGGGTGTGCCCAGTGTGTTCATTCGTTTATGGGGTTGCAATTTCCAGTGCTTGGGGTTTTCCAACAAAGACAATAATGGCATTGGTTTTGATCCTGGCGAATACAACGACATTCAGGACTTGCCTGTTATCGAGCATGGCTGTGACAGCCGGTACAGTTGGGCAAAGGAGTTCCAACACCTGTCCATTCAGGATGAAGTTACAAACGTCTGTGACAACATTGAAGTTGACTTCGGCAAGTTTGTTCACCCTACAACTGGCCAGCACACACATCTGGTTTTTACCGGTGGTGAACCCCTGCTGTCACAATCAGCGATAGTTGATCTTGCTGGCTGTTTTTCGGGCGCCGGCAATCTGCCTCGCTACATGACGATTGAAACAAACGGCACTCAACATCTTAGAGAGCAGTTTGTCGAGATCATGGAGCTTCTTTACGGCGAAAAAGAACGGGAGCTTTTTTGGTCCGTTAGCCCAAAGCTGTCCATTTCTGGTGAAACTGTGGAAGAAGCAATTAAGCCGGACGTTGTTGCTCAATACATGGAAATTTCAGACACCGGACAATTGAAGTTCGTAGTCGATGGCAACCCTCATACTTGGGATGAAGTTGAGGGGGTAGTGAACCGCTACCGTCAGGCGGGTATCAATTGGGATGTTTGGATGATGCCTGTTGGTTCAACAATGGAGCAGCAACAGGAAGTGCAAGAAGCAATCTGTATGGAATCAGTAGCGCGTGGGTACAACTTCTCTGCGCGGGTTCATTCATGGGTATTTGGAAACAAGGCAGGGACATAATGGCTTTGGCCTGTGTCCCAACTTATCCTCATTCATAAGTAGAATCTGTTCTGGTTCTGTTTGGACCGGGTTGCAAATTCCATCGGTGTGAGCCCGCTCAGGCTCGAGTGCGGCCTGTGTTGGCGGATGGTGCGGGCGGCCGGACTTGAACCGGCAAGGAGTTACGTCCGAGGGATTTTAAGTCCCTTAATGATTGCGCCAACATATTGATATATAAGGTATAAAAAGATCACGCCATGAAAATGTGTAAGATACTGTGTAAATTCATGCATTCATGGAATTTGGTGCGGCCACCAGAAAAACATAATAACAACAATGGATTAAACTCGTTCTTCTAGAGCATTTCCGACCTTATATGAACCACTCTGACCATGTTATTTTATTTCGTGACGAGGAGCGTGTTGCGACGCGATGCCATGGCATCGGGTAAGACGCGCGGACGACACGG
>JAJFIE010000103.1 GCA_021775275.1 Rhodospirillales bacterium
TCCTAGTATCATTATTTAGTTCATATTTTTTCACTTCATCTATTAATGAGCAAAAATCACAAGAGCTTGTTAAACTCTTTAGCCAATCAGATGCGAATTTTCAGGAAACAGCTGAAGAGATACTAAATTCAAGACAAGATGTTTATTACATTAAACTTCTTGATTCAGAAGGTGTGCTCCAGGAAAGTTTTGGTACTGAGAATGCAGACAATCTAGAAATGCTTCCCATTACAACATCAAATAACTCTACAATACTACTGGGTCTTGAAGGTTCAGATTTTAAAAGCCTTGCAATATCAACAGCAATCTGGAGCGGTTTAATTGGGCTTGTTGCATCTATTATAGTTCTGGTATTGCTTTCATTTCTTTCCGGTGGAAAATCTGACACAATAGAAAAACTTATTGCTGGAATGAAAAGAGTTTCAAGAGGTGACTTGGCTACAAAACTTGAGTCAAGTGAGGCAGGGGAAGATGTAACAATGATAAGAGTATTTGAAACTTATAATCAAATGCTTGACCTACTGAAACGAAAGAAAGAAATAGAGCCACCCGATGAGCCCGCATTTCAGCCAACTCTAATTGAGGCTGAAGATATAGATGAGGAAGAGGAAGAAACTAAAAACAGAAGAGTCACAGTGGTTGTAGCTAAAATTGCCGACTTCCAAGAGTTATCTTCATCGCTTGATTCATCTGAATTCAATGCATTTCTTGCTGATTACCGAAAAGCTGCTTCTTCAATAATATCAAATTACGGCGGAGTTATAGAAGCACTTATGAAAGATGAAATTGTAGCATTTTTCAACGCACCGGAAGAGCAAACTAACCCCGAATTAAGAGCGATCTGTTCAGCCGTTGAGGTACTACAACACCTTGCGACTATTACAAGAGAAAGAAAACTCGAAGGCAAAGTGGCTATAAGCGGCAAAATTGGTATTGGCTCTAAAACTCTAAACGTTTATGGAGATCAGGGCATGCCTCAGGGTATAAAAGCTGTAACCGATTCCGCTAGAGGAATATGTGATCTAGCGCCTATATGGAGAGTTATAGTAAGCTCTGATATGTACTATTCAGTCAGTGAGTATGTCGAGGCCAGAGAGCTCATACTAGGCGGAGAATCCTACTACTCAATTATTGGTGTTGAAGAGGGCTTAGTTTAAACCACACTTGTCATCAATCTTCGGAAAAACCCGCATTTTCAAAAATAATATAAAGTTGTCTCACATATAGGGCTTAGGTAACCTCTTACTTAACTATGGGAAAGAAAAGAATAGTTGTAGCGATGAGCGGAGGAGTCGACAGCACAACTGTAGCTGCAATCCTTAAAAAAGAAGGCCATGAGGTCATTGGTATAACCATGCAGCTTTTGGATTATAAAGATGCTGAAGGCGGATGCTGCTCACTTGATCATGTAATAGATGCTAGAAGAGTAGCCCAGGAACTGGACATACCTCACTACGTAGTAAATTTTATGGATTCGTTTAAAGAACTAGTCCTCAAGGACTATGTCACAAAATACGAGGCAGGAAAAACACCAATACCATGCGTTCTATGCAACCAGTATGTTAAATTTGATTTGCTCCTCAAACGAGCCCTTGAGCTCGGTGCTGATTATTTAGCAACCGGGCATTATGCGAAGATTACAAATGGAGACGGAAGTTATTCTTTAAACAAAGCCGATGATGAAAACAAAGACCAGACTTACTTTCTATACACCCTAAAACAAAAGGAATTAAGCAAACTCATGTTTCCACTGGGTTCATTAAAGAAAGATGAGGTTAGAAACTTGGCTCGTAGTTTAAATTTGAAGCTAGCGGAAAAACCTGACAGCACGGGTGTTTGTTTTGTCCCTTCTGATAATTATAGAGATTATCTGCTTAGACAATCAGCATTTACCGAAAAAGAAGGGGAAATAGTCAATACAGAAGGAGACGTAATGGGTAAACATGACGGTATATACTCCTTTACTATTGGCCAGAGAAGGGGGCTTGGAATTGCAACGGGAAAACCAATGTACGTAGTCGGCATAGACCCTAAGGAAAACCGTGTTGTAATAGGGGCAGAGGACAAAATTTATAGCAACAAACTCCTTGCTGAGAATATCTCATGGGTTGATACACAAAATTCAAGTCAGAACTCGGCTATTAGTTTTGACAGCAGTTTTGAAGTAAAGGCTAAAATCAGAAATAGACACCGCGAGGATGATGCAGTAGTGACGATGAAATCAGATACAGAAGCAGAGATTGAATTTAAGAATCCACAGCGCGCAATTACACCAGGGCAAGCAGTAGTCTTTTATAAAGACAAGAAAGTCTTAGGTGGCGGGTGGATAAATAGGGTGCTATAAACATGAAAAGTATTTCGATAGTTACATTAGGCTGTAAAGTAAATCAATACGATACAGCAGTCATACTTAACCAACTGCCAAAAAGTAAATACAAAAAAGTTCCGTTTTCTGATAAAGCGGATGTTTATGTAATAGATACTTGCACGGTCACTCATAGAGCTGATGCTGAAGCTAGAAACTACATCAACCGCGCTAAACGTGCTAACCCCGATGGATTAGTTGTTGTAACAGGTTGTTATGCACAAGTGTCTCCAGAAGAACTCAAAGAAGTAAAAGGGGTCGATTACGTCATAGGAAATTCGCACAAATTTTCTTCACTCCTGAAAATAATAAGAGAAGGCAAACCACAAGAAGAACCCAAGGTGTTTATATCGGACATCTTCAAAGAAAAGAAGAAAGGCTTTGAATCTCCTGATATAGAGATATTTCCTGGTAGGACTAGGGCATTTCTCAAAGTACAGGACGGCTGCAACTATGCTTGTACTTTTTGTATTATCCCTCGGGCAAGAGGACGCTCTCGTAGTCTGGAAATTCCTGAGATATTAAATCGCATGGAGAAACTGGCTCAGTCTGGATACAAAGAGATAGTACTAACAGGGGTTCATATCGCTAGTTACGGAAGAGAGATAGGTACCAATTTCTTCGAACTACTAAAAGAAATTGAAAAGGAAAAAATTGTTAACCGTGTGAGATTAACATCATTAGACCCCGCAGATACGGAGCTTGATCTAATAGACTTCATCGCAGATTCAAAAACAATCTGTCCTCAGTTTCATATTGCTCTTCAAAGCGGAGATCAAGATGTTTTAAAAAGAATGAGAAGACGTTACGGTCCTGAAAAGTTTCTTGATCTCACAAACCAGATAAGACAAAGAATGCCTGATGCAGCAATAGGATCAGATATTATGGTTGGATTCCCTGGAGAGACCGAAGAAGAGTTTCTAAACACTTATGAGATCGCAAGAGATTCAGAACTTAC
>JAJFIE010000104.1 GCA_021775275.1 Rhodospirillales bacterium
GGGGCTTCCGGCCCGGCGATGTGCTGCTTCACGCACTGCCCATCTATCACGTCCATGGCCTGTTCGTGGCCCTGCACTGCGCCCTGCTGAACGGATCCAAAGTCTGGTTCCTGCCGAAGTTTGATGTCAAGGCCGTGATGGACCTGCTGCCCCGGTCCACGGTGATGATGGGCGTACCGACATTCTATGTGCGGCTTTTGGACGATCCGGAATTCAACCGTGATCTGTGCGCCGGCATGCGGTTGTTCATCGCCGGGTCTGCGCCCCTGCTGGCGGAGACCTTTGCCGCGTTTGAGGCCCGTACGGGTCACCGCATTCTGGAACGCTACGGCATGACCGAAGCCGGCATGATCACCTCCAATCCCTGTGACGCCGGTGATGGAGAGCGTATCGCCGGAACGGTTGGCTTTGCCTTGCCGGATGTCGCGGCGCGGGTCTGTGACGGCTCAGGCGCGGAGGTTGCGTGCGGCGAACCCGGTGTGCTGGAAATCACCGGCCCGAATGTGTTTAAAGGCTATTGGCGTAATCTGGAAAAGACTGCGGCGGAATTCCGCGACACCGGATTTTTCATTACCGGCGATCTGTCCGTAATGGATAAGGATGGCCGCATTTCCATCGTCGGGCGGGCCAAGGATCTGGTGATTTCCGGCGGTTTCAACGTTTACCCGAAGGAGGTCGAGGGCGAAATCGACGCAATCGACGGGGTTCAGGAGTCCGCCATCATCGGTGTGCCGCACCCGGACCTGGGCGAGGGCGTTACCGCCATTGTGGTGAGGACGCCCGAAGCAACGCTGACACCGAAAGACATCACCGACCGCCTTGCCGTGCGTCTGGCGAAGTTCAAGCAGCCCAAACGCGTGTTCTTTGTCGAGGCGTTGCCGCGCAATACCATGGGCAAGGTCCAGAAGAAGGCGCTCAGGGAGCGTTACGCCGACACCTATCAGTAAAGCGGTGGCGCGCCCCGTAATGATGGGACGCCGGTTATTCTGCGCCCATTTCACCGGCGACCCTGTTCATGAATGCGGCCAGGTCACGTCCAGGTCATGGACTCATAAATGAAACCGGGGAGTCGAGAAAAATAATTGACGCAGTTGTCCCTGTATAAACGTCTTAATATTGTAGATACCGAATGACGGTGAAACACCGTCCGCAATAAAGGAGTTCACCCTATGAAATATACCTATATTTTGGCCTCAGAACCTGATTCAGGTCCGGAGATAGGAAGCGACGACTGGGACGATTATGCTGCTGCCTACATCAAATGGAACGAAGATGCGGCAAAGGCCGGCATATTAAATGCCGGAGAGCCCGTCCATCCGCCGTCTACGGCGACAACTCTGCGCCAGGTTGATGGCGAGATAAAACTCCATGACGGTCCTTTTGCCGAGACGAAGGAATGTATCATCGGCTGGTATCTGGTTGAGTGCGACGATCTAAACGTTGCAATAGAATGGGCGAGGAAGATCCCGCTTGTGGCGCGTGGATTCGGTTCTATTGAGGTGCGACCGGTCGTCGATATGAAGGACCTCACGGAATGACACGTTAGGTTTTGATGCGCTCAGAAGAACTGGTTCGTCAATTCGAGGAAATCCATCGTCGCGAATGGGGGCGTTCAGTCGCGGCCATCTGCAAGGCGAGCCGCGATCTTCAGCTTGCAGAAGACTGCGTGCAGGACGCCTTTGCGAGCGCACTGAAAACCTGGCGAGCAACGGGAGTGCCGAATAATCCGGGCGCCTGGATCAGAACGGCAGCCAGGCGGCGTCTCATAGATTTTATGCGCCGCCGCAAAACACATCTTCAGAACGACGGGAAGCTGAAGATCGAGGCTGAGTTGAATGCGATTGAAGAGATCGATGAGGAGCACCTTGCCGACAGAATCATTGATGATGATGAACTCGCCTTGATCTTTCTTTGCTGTCATCCGGCGATATCTCCGACGGACCAGGTCATGTTGACGCTTAGAATCGTCGCTGGCTTAACGCCGAAGGATATTGCGGCTGCATTCTTTGCCGACCATGAAGCAATTCGGACCCGGCTGCTACGGTCAAAACGCAAGATCAAAGCTGCACGAATTCCGGCAAGTATTCCTGCGCCCGGTCAGCTGGAAGAACGGTTCCGGCAAGTCCACGCAGTGATGTATCTGATCTTCAATGAAGGTTACCTGAGCTCTCGCCAAGATAACATTACACGCGCTGATCTTACCTATGAGGCGATGCGTCTTTGCAAAACACTCTTCGATCTTGCTCCCGGGAATTCGGAGAGTTGTGGCCTCTACGCGCTAATGCTTCTTACCGATGCGAGGGCGCCAGCGCGAATTGCCGAATCCGACGCACTCATTTCATTGGATCAACAAAACAGATATCTATGGAGAAAAGATCAAATCGTTGAAGGCTTTGACTATTTAAGACGAGCTTTTGGCGGCGGCGTGGCCGGGCGCTATACTCTGCAAGCAGCGATCGCGGCTGAGCACGCTAAAGCTGCCACTTATGACCGGACGAATTGGGGAGCGATCGTCGCCCTCTATGACAGGCTGATCGAGGTTGAGGACTCGCCTGTCTATCGCCTTAATCGTTGCATCGCGTTGTCCTATAAGGACGGGCCGATACCGGCCTTAGAAGATTTGTCATTAATTTCCGATAGCGGATTGCTCTCCGAGAGCTACCAGTTAATTGCGACACGTGCGGATTTATTGGCGCGAGTCGGTCGTCTGGAGGAGGCGATAAAAGACTATCGCATGGCGATTGATCAACTGCCGAATGGATCGATCAAAGCGTTTCTCGCCAAGAAACTGGCCACCTTAAATGCTGACGGTGATCAAAGATAACAAGGTTCACAAGAATGCAATGCCCAACTTTTAGCCGCCGAAGTTGAAAGCACGACGAAAAGAAATTTCGCACGACAATTCAATGAAGCATGGCGCCGGTTATTCTGCGCCCATTTCACCGGCGACCCTGTTCATGAATGTGGCCAGGGTCACGTCCAGGTCGGTGACGCCGCCCGCGCTGTGGGTGGTCAGGGTGACGTCGACCCGGTTGTAGACATTGAACCATTCGGGATGGTGATCCATCTTCTCGGCTTTCAGGGCGACACGGGTCATGAACCCGAAGGCGGCATTGAAGCTTTTGAATTTGAACGACCGTACAATGGCATCACGGGCGTCGCGCCCGGGCGCATTCGACCATCCATCCATGTCATTCAGGGCGGCGGTCCGCGCCGCAGGGTCCAGTTTGTTCGCCATAATGATTATCCCTCGTTTCCGTTAATCAGGCCATTGCCGGACAGCTGGTCGAACAGGGCTGAAACATCCTGTTCGATCCGGCCTTTTTCCGCATCCGGAAAGGCATCGGTGAGCAGCGCAATGATGTCGTCCATGGTTATCGGTTGTTCGAGCAGTCGCCACACGGCGCTGCCAATAGGATCGAGATGGAACAGAACGTCCGTATCAGGATCGGCAAGAAAAACCTGATCATCCATCTGCTGCATATGGACGTTTAATTTTCGCTGGTATGGCAGTGGTGTCACTGAAATTTCCCTTTGCCGTGTCAGGTAAATGCTTCCCCCAGAAGGCGGGCGGCAGTATCGCCGCAACTATAGCGTAACCGAAAGACATCTGCCTGTTTGATGAGCGCGCACAATCCAACAAGGGTGTCCGCCGCCGGCATGGAGCCTGTAAAATTTCGGAGGATGATGGCTTTCAGGGCATCAGCCCCGCTTGCCGGGGTGATGTCATTTTCACCGGTCTCGTTCCGCTCCAGAATGACAACGCCACCGACCGGGTAGGTTTCGCCGAATTCCGCCAGAAATTCCTTACCGAGGTTCAGATACTGAAAACGGCTGCTGCCCGGCCCTGCATGATCGCCAACAAAAGTTTCGAACCCGGCGCCCAGGCCCGGTGGCCTGGGATTGCGCAGCCGCGGTTGAATGCCAAGGGATTGCCCCGTGAACGATTCCAGGTCCAGCGGCATGACATCGTCGCACAGGATCCGGGTGTGTTGCGCGGCAAGCAGCGTCATGAACATGCTTTTCCCCTGATTGTAACCGTTGGGGAAAACCACAAGGCGGCTATCAATAATCGCCGCGGCGCAATGCAGACACAGCATATCCGGGTGATCCGCATTATAGGCATGCGTCAGATCGACGATGAAATCGCAGATGGCGTTTACCGGATCCGCATAGGCCTTGGCTTCATCCAGCCATGGCGACGTGCGGGAAAAGCCGTCGGCGTGACCCCACAGGGAAATGACAGGGGCCGGATGGTCGTCCGGTTTTTCATGGAAGGGCCACGTGCTGA
>JAJFIE010000105.1 GCA_021775275.1 Rhodospirillales bacterium
GGCGGGGATCAGGAACTCACCCATCAACAAAATAAACACCAACATGCATCCCGTCGCCATGCCGGGCATGGAAAGTGGCAGGGTGACCTGAAGGAAAGTGCGGAATGGTGTGCTGCCCAGGTCACTGGAGGCTTCCAACAACCGTTTATCGAGCTTCTCCAGTGAAACAAAAATTGGAAAAACCATAAGCGGCAAATAACCATAGACGATGCCGATCAACACAGCCCCGGGTGTATTGATCAGGCGAACACCTTCGATGCCGATAAATTCCAGCAGCGTCGGGATTCCACGGCCGCCAAGAATAAAAATCCAGGCGTAGGTACGGATCAACAGACTGGTCCAGAATGGGACAATGACCAAAACCAATAATAAGAACTTCCACCGCCGGTCCACTTTGACGGCCAGATAATATGCCAGTGGGTAGGCGACGAGCAGGCACAACAACGTACCGAACGGCGCGAACGTCAGGGTATTTTTAAAGGCAGTGAACCGCGATGGCAGGTTAGCGTACTGGTTGAACGAAAACGCAGCCGCATACCCCCCTGCCGCCGCGCGATCACCAAAACTGAAAATGAGAACGACGATCAGGGGCATTACCAGCAGCACCAGGAACCATGCTGTGGTAGGCGCCAGAAGCGCTACCGTCAGCAAGGATCGCCTGCCGCTGTCCCCTGTCGCCGTCGCCATTTTCTACACTCCTAAGCCGAGGTCATGCAGATTTGAATCGCGCCATCACTTCGGCACGGCCTGGATCGGTCAGGGTCTGAGCCGCGCCAAACTCGAGGCCGTTCATCAGTTCCTTGGCCGGATACAGGATCGGATCGTTGACTGTGCTGGCGGGCAGCATGGCGTCAACGCGGGAATCGCTGGTCGGGTAGCCATGGACGGCGAAATCACGCGCCTGGATGTATGGGTCCTGCATGTAGTTGAGGAAGGCATATGCCGCTTCCGTGTGGGGTGCGTCGGTCGGAATGGCGTAGAAGTCGGACCACAACTCGCCGCCGTCCGTCGCCACGACGTACTCCATTTCCGGCAAATCGGTGTTGAGTTGTTTGCCGTCGCCGGTCCAGCAGATGGACATCCACGCATCCCCGCTGCGCATGCCCGGCTGATAGTCGGACGTAATCGCAAACAGATGCGGTTTGGAATCGATCAGCAGCTTTTCAGCCTTGGCCAGTTCGCCCGGGTCGATGGAGTTGAACGAGTATCCGTATGCGCATAACGCAGCACCAATGGTGGTCAGCTGATAATCATGCACAATGGTATGACCGGAACCGGCACCCATGGTGACATCAAAGAAGTCCTTCCAGGATTTAGGGCCGCTCTTGATCTCCTTGGTGTTAACCACAAAACCCGTGGTGCCCCAGTTCTTCGGCACGGCATAGACCTTGCCATTAACCATCGCCGGGTCAGCGAACGTAGGGTTCTGTGCATCGGCGTCGTAATTCGGGATACGGGACAGGTCGAGTTCCTGGATCAGACCCAGCTCCACATAGGTGGAAATGGTGTAGTTGGTGGGCACAAATACGTCCCAGCCAGCACCACCCGCCTGCAACTTGGCCAACATTTCCTCGTTGGAGCCAAAGGCGTTGACCTGAACGTTTACGCCGGTGGTCTCGGTGAATTCTTCGATGTTGACCGGGTTGTGGTAATTCGGCCAGGTGGAAAATACCAACCGGTCGCCAACTTCACCGAAGGCATAGGCCTTCTTTGGCATCATTGATGGCATGGCTGTTGCCATAACCGCCATGGCGGCGCCGAGGCCGGTTACGCCCATGAAATGGCGACGAGAAACCGAACCATTCTGATAACGGCGAAATTCGTCCATAAACTTCTTTGCCGTGATTGGCTGATTATCTTTGTAGTCTTTACTCATTGTCGTTTCCTCCGAGTTGCAAATATCCGTTATTACTTCCGTATCTGAACCGTCTGCGACGGATTGACTGTGCGGCTCTATGAATCCTCCAGCGCCAGGGCTGTATTGTTATTCCATCCGATGGAGACAACGTCTCCCGGGTCGAACCCACCCCGCACGCTTTCAATGTGTTTGGGCGAAAGCACCAGAACGTCTCCGAGGTCTTCGGTAACGACCAGATATTCCGTATGCTCGCCCAGAAAAATTCGGTTTTTGATACGCCCGTTCAGTGCGACATCCGTACCCATATCCTGTGCATTGGTGTCGCATGCATCGACCACAATCAATTCAGGGCGAATGGCGATGCTTGCGTCACCGCCAACGGACAGGCCCGGCGCGCCAGTAGACGGGTTTCCCACAAAGAGCTGGCCGCCTTCGCTTTGTATGGTGACAGTACTGCCGTTGATCTGCTTGACTGAACCTGAAATGAAATTTGTTTTACCGACAAAATCAGCAACATAACGATTGGCTGGTTGATCATATAGCTCTCGCGGGCCGCCCGATTGCACCACGCGCCCATCTCGCATAATACAAATTCGATCACTCATGGAGAGCGCTTCTTCCTGATCATGGGTGACCAGAATAAAGGTAATGCCCACATCACGCTGAAGCGTCTGTAACTCGATCTGCATCTCCCGACGCAGTTTCCGGTCCAGCGCCGCCAATGGCTCATCCAACAGTAACACTGTTGGTCGATTGATCAGAGCCCGGGCAAGAGCAACCCGTTGTTGCTGCCCCCCCGATAATTCCCAGATACGGCGCTTGCCATAACCGGATAACTGGACCATATCGAGGGCTTCATCGACCTGCTTTTCAAGCTCGGGCTTGGTTGGCCTGGGCGCACGTTGGCGAAGACCATAGCCAATATTGTCAGCCACCGTCATATGGGGAAACAAGGCATAGTGCTGGAACACCATGTTGACCGGTCTTTTATGCGGCGGCACGCCGACAACGGATACGCCGCCAATATGGACATCACCTTCTGTTGGCTGTTCAAATCCGGCAATCAGACGAAGTGACGTGGTCTTGCCGCATCCGGAAGGGCCCAAAAAGCTGAAAAACTCACCACGCTCAATCGACAGGCTAACATCGTCCACGGCAACGACATCGCCGAACCGTTTGGAAACGTGATCAAACCGGATATCCGGTGCGCCTGAGCCTTGCGGGCTGTTCATCGTGGTTTGTTTTCCATCCCGGTCACTTGCACGCTCATAATTGGCGCACGTTTTTAGCCGGTCTCATTGCCGGTTTCATTGCTAGCTTGATAAAGCATGCGCCTATTGGCGCGTGACTGTATATATCCCCCACGGTATATAAATTTAAAAATCATCCAGAGAAGGGATATTACCGCCAACCATGGCTAATGGGCAGAATACACTTGTGAAACTGGATTCCCGCGCCTGGCATGACCAGATTGCGCAGATCATTGCGGCTGAAGATACGACGCAATTCCCCGTTATTCTGGTGGAGGCGCTACGCCATGTAGTCCGGTTCGATTATTCCGTTTCTTTCGCCTATCGTGGTGAGGAGCGCCCCATCTGCACCTACGATACGTTCACCCCGGAGCAACGGATCGTATATGTGACTGACTATCAGGAAGGCCCGTATTTGCTGGACCCGTTTTATCAGGTATGTGCGGAACGGATTGATCCCGGTCTGTACCGGTTGCGGGAGATTGCACCGGACCGGTTTTATCACTCGGAATACTACCGGTCATATTACCGTCGTACGGGTCTGGCCGAAGAGATCGGATTCCTGGTGGCCCTGCCCCATGACATGATGCTGGTGATTTCCCTGATGCGAGCAGGGGCGAATGCGCCGTTCAGCGACCGCGATATGAGCAAGCTTCGGCGGATGGAGCCCATTGTCCACGCATCGTCACAACGTCATTGGCGATGTCTGGGATATCTTCGGGGCTATAATGGCGAGGAAAAAACGGCACTGCCACTCCTCGACCTGCAGGTCACTAACGCCTTTGAGAATTTTGGTGAAGGTGTGTTGACCCGTCGTGAGCGCGATGTGGTGCGCATGGTGTTACGCGGGCATTCATCCGAGTCCATCGGGCGGCATTTTCAGATCACCACCGGAACGGTCAAAATTCACCGTAAGAATACGTATGCCAAACTTGGCATCTCGTCCCAATCCGAACTGTTTTCCCATTTCATTTCGTATCTGTCGGGCAGTGTGGCGCCGGACGAAGCAGCGGAATAGCAATGAAAGGCTTTTGGTAATGTCTGATCGCTCACCCATTCACACTGTTCTGGTCGTTCACAAGGATATGGAGGAGGTGCGCCCTGTTCTGGGTCAGCGGGCGGGTGAGGTCAGCGTTCACTACGTATCGGAACTAGATCAGATCGCGCCGACCCTGGAGCGGGTCAAGCCGGAAGCTATTTTTTCCATTTCTCAATCCACTTTTTCAGGCGCCGCTCAACGCGCGACTATCGACTATCCGACAGTCCGCTGGTTCCATGTGGGGGGGTCGGGCTATGAATATATTGTGCCATGGGATCATGAACGGGTCACTGTAACCAATGGCCTGGGTATTCTGGCCCCCTTCCTGGCCGAGACCGCGCTGACGGGTATGTTGATGCTGAACGGCAATTTCGTCCGCTATGCCGCCCAACAGCGTAACCATACATGGCAGCCGATCTTCTTCAAACCGCTTCAGGGACAGACGTTGTTTATTGTTGGTCTCGGGAAAATTGGCTCATTGGTTGCGGCGAATGCAAAGGCATTGGGCATGCGGGTGCTGGCGACGCGGCGAACGCCGGCGCCCGACCCCAACGTGGACGAGGTGCATGGTGATGACGCCCTTGTCGAGTTGATTGGGCAGGCCGATTTCGTCTCGCTTCATATCCGGATGTCGGAACAGAACCGTGGATTGATCAATGCAGAAATGCTGGCAAAAATGAAAAAAGGAAGTTTCCTGATTAATACATCGAGAGGCCCGGTTGTTGATCAGGCAGCATTGTGTGATGCGCTCGCTAGCGGCCATCTGGGCGGTGCGTATCTTGACGTGTTTGAAAAAGAACCCTTGGCGTCGGACAGTCCGCTTTGGGACATGAACAACGTTATTATCACTCCCCATGCTGCGGACAATGTCCATGATTGGGTGCCGCGTTTTGCCCACTTTTTTGTTGATAATCTGGAGCGCTGGAATGCGGGTGACGAACTGTTGAATGTGGTGACGCCTTGACGGGACTCATTCTGCATCATTATCCACAGTCGCCGGTTTCCGAAAAAGTCCGGGCCGGGTTGGGCATCAAGAAAGCGACATGGCGATCCGTGGAAATTCCCCGCCTGCCGCCCAAACCCGACCTGATGC
>JAJFIE010000106.1 GCA_021775275.1 Rhodospirillales bacterium
CAACCCATCCAAGGCCGACGGCAAAGGCCGGGAGGACAAGATGATAGAGTTGATCCATCAGGTCCCCTTCCTCACCGGCGCCGATGACAGGCAACCATCTCAACATGATCGAAAACACTAAAATGGCCCAGATTGACACAAGGAACGACGGTACGGCGATGGTGCCGACAGACAGTATGCCTGTAAATCGGTCAATCCACGTATTTGGTTTGATAGCAGAAAGGCAGCCAAGCGGTATGCCAACAAGAGCCGCCCATGCAAGCGCTGTCAATGCCAGTACGATTGTGAAAGGTAATTGTTCTGACAGGGTAAGGCTGACGCTTCGGTTGGAAAATACGTCCGTACCGAGGTCGCCCTGTACAACATTGGTGACAAAAATGAAGAACTGGTAATAGATCGGTTTGTCGAGGTGCATTTTTGCGGCATAAGCCGCCTGAATTTCTGGCGTCGCTCTCGGCCCGAGGGCTATGCTGACAGGATCTCCCGGAATGGAATGCAGCATTACGAACAGGGCCAGCACCGCCAACAGAACGATGATGATCGAGAGTCCAATACGTTTGCACAGATACAGCCACATACCAGCCTCAAAACCTGTTCCGGAAGGACCGCCGGGGTTTTTGGCCCCGGCGGTAAATTTAGGCTTAAGCTGGTTTGAAGTAGTTGAGGATCATCTCACCCGACGGAGCGAAGTGGCTAATGATATCCGAACGGTGGATGAAGACTTCAGGCTCGTGGGTCAGCCACACGTAACCACCCGTTTCTTCCATGATTTCCTGCATGCGAAGATAGATAGTGTTGCGCTTGGCTGGGTCCGTTTCGGCAACGCCAGCCGCAAACAGGTCCTCGAACTCATCTGATGACCAGCGCTCCCAGTTCCAGACACCAACCTGATCGCGCACAAACCACTGGAACGGTTCGTACGGATCGGTGCCCGCACCGAAACGCATGATCCACAGTTCGAGATCTTTCCAGGTTTCACCCTTGCTTTCCTGGCCCATTTCCCAGAACGGTCCGGAATCGAGCGGAATAATCTCCACCGTAATACCGATCGCTCCGAGATTGGCCTGGATGATCTGGGCCGACAGAAGACGTTCCTGAGCGTTCAGGGTCCGGAGTGTCAGTGTCAGACCGGAAACACCCGCCTCATCCAGCAGAGCCTTGGCCTTGGAAGGATCATAGGAATATCCGGCCTTATCGCGCTTGCCAATAAGGCCGGGGCAGACGATGCCAGCCGACGGTTCTGCCGTGCAAGAATAGGCACCCTGAAAGATCGAGTCTAGGTCGACGGCGTGCTGAATTCCCTGACGCACACGGATATCCTTAAGTTTCGGGTGTTCCGTAGAGAGGCCCATCCACATGTATTGCAAGGCGCCCGCGACCGTTAGGGTTGAATTGGGCGGTGTTTCTTTCAGATACCGCGCATACGCGTTTGACGTGATTTTAGCAACGTCTAGCTCGCCGGCTTCGAATGCAAGTGCGCCTGCTTCAGCTTCCGACACAAAAATACAATCGACGTTCTCGTAAGCAGGTTTTACACCGTTCCAGTCTGGATTCGGTCGCAATTTCATGCTCTGCGCCTGTCTATGCTCGGCAATGATGTAGGGGCCGCATGTTGCCGGGATTTCGACGGTATACTTGCCGCCTACAGCCTCGACGGCTTTCTTGCACACGATAATACCTGTGCCCGATGCCAGCGTCGCCGACATGAACGGTGAAAACGGCTGGTTGAGAACGATCGTGCCGCTGTACTTGTCCTTGATCTCGGTATGATCGTAGGCGACGTAATCACCCTTCCATTCGCTTTCCAGCATACGGTCATAGGAATACGCGACGTCTTCCGTCGTAACCTCACCATTATCGCCGCTCCACATCATGCCGGAGCGCAGAGTGAAATCGATGTGTGTAGCGTCGCGGACAACGATGCTTTCGACATGGGGTGCCGGCATCCATCCGACATCGCCGCCGTAATGAATCAGAGCAGGCATGACGCCCCAATTGACATCATTCGCCGGATGACCACCCACATAGTAACCCGGATCAAGACTTTCAAGTTCGCGGTCAAACCGGACTGTCAGTGTGTCGCCCGCAGCCGAATAGGAAATGCCCGGGAACGTGCCAACGGCGCCGGCGGCGCCGGCAAAGGCCAGTGATCTCAAAAACTGGCGGCGCGAAAAATCACTAATATTCATGGCTAAACTCCTCCACTGTTCAATGATCAGTCGTTTGCCGACTGTCCATTTTCAGACCATTCCGGCCCATTGGGTATTACTATGGCACCAGTCATGCCGGATTATCAAATCAATATGGAAACACCGGAGCACCATCCATGATCCGGTTACCCACCCGAGCCGTGATCATGGATGGATTCGTATGGGTCCGTCAACGAAATCCGTTGCTGATTGATGATATTCGTGTGAATGAGTGACCCGTTTCCGCTCCGTGAGAGATGCTGTAGGTGGGATCAATGTGCAGGTTGAGTGCGTGGCCCATAAACCGTTGCATTGACTTCCGGATCGCCTAGAACACCGGGTTCCTTTTCGTAAACGAAGACTGCCATAAACCGTTTCGTCTTCCCCGAAACGGGTGTGACCCGGTGCGCCGACCGGGCACCGCGAAAGATGACCAGGGCCCTGTGATCACGCGGAACTGTAACGACATTTGAACGACCCCCCTCAAGTACC
>JAJFIE010000107.1 GCA_021775275.1 Rhodospirillales bacterium
GGGTTCTACTACAAGACCTTCATGTGGCCGAAATGGGCCTGGAAATACTACGAACACGTGATCCGGAATGCCGCCGGGTTTGGCGTGTCCCCCGATCAGTCGGACCCGGATACCTACGGCAAACGCTATCGCCACTGCGATGTTCTGGTGATCGGGGCAGGGGCAGCGGGGCTCTCTGCTGCGCGCGAGGCCGCCCGGTCCGGCGCACGGGTTATCCTGTGCGATGAAGAAAAAGTACCTGGCGGCAGGGTGCTCGACGAGAATACCTTCATCGACGACCAGCCCGGCGATCAGTGGGCCGCGCGCATTTCAGATGAAATACGGTCCATGTCTGATGTTGAGGTGCTTTTTTCGACAACAGTGTTTGGCTGGTACGATCACAATTACCTGCTGGCGGTAACGCGCCATGATGACGCCACCTGTTCCACCCGCCAGACTCTACAGAAGATTCGCGCCCGGAAGGTCATTCTCGCCACCGGCGCCATCGAACGGTCTTTATTGTTTGAAGGGAATGATCGGCCCGGGGTCATGCTGTGTTCAGCCGTCCGCCGTTACATCAATCGTTATGGCGTGAAGCCCGGAGCGCGCGCCGTCATCTATGCCAATAATGACTCGGCCTATGGAACCCTTGATGCCCTTCGGTCCGCCGGGGTCGAGGTCAGCGCGCTGATTGACCGGCGTGCAGAACCATCAGCGGAAGCACGTAGCATCGCCGCCCGCCATGGCGTCGAAATACTGACGGAGTCCCGGATTATTTCCACATGCGGGGGCAGTCGTGTCCGGGCAGTTGTCGTCTCTTCTGTTGCTTCAGATACGCGAACCCGAAAGATACCCTGTGATCTGGTGTGTGTTGCGGGCGGATGGACGCCAAGTATCCATCTGTTTTCCCAGGCCGGTGGAAAGTTGCGGTTTGATTCTGAGAAAGCGACCTTGATGGCAATACCGGATGAGAAGATGGACTGCGATATCGTTGGCGCGGCTGCGGGGGTGTCAACTCAGGGCGCCATCGATACTGACTGGTCTGCCACGATGAGCGATACGCGCTGTTCCAAGGTTTTTGTTGATCTGCAAAATGATGTGACGGCGCCGGATTTGGCGCTGGCGGTCCGTGAGGGTTACGCCGATGTGGAACTTGCCAAGCGGTACACGACGACAGGTATGGGCACCGATCAGGGTAAGACATCCAATGTTCATGCCATTGGTTTATTGGCTGAGCTGACCGGGAAACAGCCGGGTGACGTGGGCCATACCACATACCGTGCGCCCTATACGCCCGTGACCTTCGGCGCAGTTGCAGGACGCGCCATCGAAGACAGGCTCACCCCGGTTCATCGCACGCCGTTTCACCATAAACATCTGGAGGCAGGATGCGTTTTCGAACCGAGTTCGTCATGGTTGTATCCGAAATACTATCCTGGAAATAACGAGTCCATGGACGATGCCATCACGCGCGAGGTCCTTAACACCCGACGTAATGTGGGTATGGTGGATATGTCGACGCTGGGCAAGATCGAGATATGCGGACCGGATGCCGTCAGATTCCTGGAACTGGCCTACATCAACAAGTTCGCCAGGCTGGCGGTTGGCCGGTGCCGCTATGGAATCATGCTGCGACACGACGGTATGGTTCTGGACGACGGAACCGTTACCCGTATTTCCGATGATCGCTACCTGATCACCATGACGACAGCGCAATC
The DNA here is from genome assembly GCA_021775275.1 of Rhodospirillales bacterium. Lineage (GTDB taxonomy): Bacteria > Pseudomonadota > Alphaproteobacteria > Rhodospirillales > Casp-alpha2 > JAJFIE01. The sequence goes on from JAJFIE010000107.1 coordinate 1,698, forward strand.
ATGGCCGGTACAGCTTCATCTGGAACGGCTGCTGGAAATTGATGTCCCGGAACTGGATGTCTGCATGCTGCCAGTAACAGAACAATGGGCCAGCCTCGCCGTGGCCGGGCCCAAGGCACGCGACGTCTTGCTAAATCTAAACCCGGATTTTGATATATCCAACGAGGCGTTCCCGTTTACCCATTACCGCGAAGGAAACCTGGCGGGGCTGTCCGTGCGTGTTTTTCGTGTGAGTTTTTCGGGTGAGCTCAGTTACGAGATCAACGTGGGCGCAAACAGCGCGGCAACACTGTGGGGCGCCGTCAGGGATGCCGGTGAAGCTTTCGGCATCATGCCTTACGGGCTGGAAGCGCTGGACGTCATGCGTGTGGAGAAAGGTCATCTCAGTATCGGCACCGAGATCGATGGGCAAACCACGCCGGGCGATCTGGGATTGGCGAGAATGATCAAGGCGGACGGGTTTTTCGTCGGCGCGGCGCTTTTGGGTCGCAAGGGGCTACAACGTGAAGACCGCTTGCAGCTTGTCGGGCTGCGACCAACCGACAGATCATGCGCCATCCCACGCGGTGCGGTCATTATTGGTGATCATCGTGTTGCAACGGACAAGGATGTTCTCGGTCATGTGACGGCAACAGTATTCAGCCCGACACTCAATGAACCCATCGCCCTGGCCCTTGTAGCAGGTGGCCGTGGACGCTCTGCGGGGGAGCGTTTGTTCGCCGACTCACCCACCGCGTCACAGGCGGTCGAGATTGAAATCTGTTCGCCGGTATTTGTCGATCCCGCGGGGGACCGCATCAATGGTTGAGACTGTTCAGATCAACGCGGCGCCTGCTGAGCACCAAATTGTCTCCCAAATTGACGGCGGAAAGACGCTCCAAGTTGAAACCGGCGCCCGTTTGAGCCGATTTGTATTGCGCGTCGCTGAAGAAAATTTTGCCGAAATTG
>JAJFIE010000108.1 GCA_021775275.1 Rhodospirillales bacterium
CTGATACTTCATGCCGCTCTGTCCCGTGGCGACCCGGACACCGGCTATCGCCGGAATTTCCGGAAATGCCGTGGGCGCTAAAGGAGAAACAACACCGTCATCATCCTGTGCCATGGATCATCCCCTCCACAACGACGATGCCGTCTCAGGGCGCGTCGTCGCTCGTTGGCGAGCCGTCGAGATTAAACGTCTGAACAGACGCTTCTTTTTGCAGCGTCTCCACATAAGCCTGTTCAATTTCACGTCTCAGCTCATTACGCAATTCTGCTGCCATTTCATCAAGCGTAGGAACAGGTTTGGCACGCCGGTCTTCCACCAGAATAACATGAAACCCGAACTGGGTCTGCACAGGCTCGCTGGAAAATTCACCGGCTTTCATCGCAAAAGCTGCTGCCTCAAACTCAGGCACCATCTGCCCCTTGCCAAAATATCCCAGATATCCACCTTCGGGGCCGGAAGGCCCGGTGGAACGCTCTTTGGCCAGCTCGGCAAAATCCGCGCCGCCCGCCAGTTCTGTAATGACCGCCCTGGCTTCTTCTTCTGTGGCCAGCAGGATGTGACGGGCCTGAATTTCTTCCTCCGTCTGCTTGTCTGAGGCCCACCGCCTATACTGCTCCGCCAATGCCTCTTCGGTCAGCGCACCCTGGACCTGCTGATCCAGCATGGCCTGTTCCAGCATACGGTTTTCTGTGTGCGCCAGACGATTCTTGAAACTCTCTTCATCAGCCAGTCCCTGTGCGCGGCCAACATTGGAAACAAGTCGCATGATCACCAGACGGTTGACGATGTACGGGTACAATCCCTCAAACGGTGCATCCTGATATTGTTGCGGCAGGAAGGTAACGGCTTCGCGCACCTCGCTCATGCGGATTTCGTCACCGTTGACGATGGCGACGACCTGATCTTCCGCACTTTGTGCGGATGTCAGCACGGCAAAAATGCCGATCACAAAAAGAGCAACAGAAAGGAGCGGTCGAAAGATCATGATATATTTCCTATGGAAGCCAAGACGTTAGGGATTAGGTGTTATATGATCCCGGGAATAAACACCATACCTGTAGAGAAACTGCCTGTTAACAAGGAAGTTACCAACGTGCGATTACCGCGAAATCCCTGGATCTGGCTCACTGTTCTGGCGGGTGCCGGCGTCGCACTTGTATACTGGCTGCATCTGCGGTTTCCCGATGCATTGTCAAGCCGGGACGGCAAAATCGATCTGGTCCACTCGCTGCTGATTTTGGCATTTGTTGGCGCCAGCGCCATTCTCCACCAGCGCTTTCAGGCTCACAAGGTGATCCGCCACGCCGCAATCTGGCTGGCCATTGGCGGACTCGTCCTGATCGGGTACAGCTTTCGTCATGAAGCCGCATGGCTGGGCAACCGGTTGCTTGCCGATTTGGCCCCATCACTGGGCGAGCCCCGGGGAGACGCCATGCGCTTTACCGCGTCGTCCGGGGGACATTTTGTCGTTGAAGTCGTCGTCACCACGAATACCGGCGAGATACCCGTTCGTTTTCTGGTTGATACCGGCGCTTCGGATGTGGTGATCAGTCCAGCCGATGCCCGCCGCCTGGGGTTCGATCCAGGTGCGCTGAAATTTTCAAAAATCTACCAGACTGCCAACGGGACTGTTTACGGCGCGCCCGTTCGGCTCGATACCATGACCATTGGCTCCATCCGCGTGAAAAACGTGCGCGCTTCGGTCAACGGCGCTGATATGGCGCAGTCCCTGTTGGGCATGAGTTTTCTCGACCGCCTGTCCAGATACGAAGTCACATCGGGCAGTCTGATTTTATACCCGTGATCAGGGCTTCAATGTTACCGGCTGGCCGTGGGGCGTGCGCTCGTAGGCCTCTATCCACGCCTGCTTGCGGCCAAACAGTTCAGGGCTGCTGGCGAGGTTCTTTTCGCTGGCCAGACGCTCCAACGCGGCAAGCACGTGCAGGTAATAGGTGCTGCCGTCATCCACATCGCCCGCCCCCTGCGCCTTGCGAATTTCCTGCCCCAGCGTTTCCGCCCATTCGGCGGATGTAACATTACCGCCTTCGATCAGTCCATTGGCCAGGGCCAGGGCCTGAACTTCCCACGGCTCACGAAAGCTTTCGTCCTCACCATCCCGCTTGATAGGCCGCAGCGCAGACTCACGACTGAGCGGCTGGTCATGCTGGCTCAAGATAGCTCTCCCACATATCGATATAGACGTAGTCATTCTTGCCGCCGTCCTCAGGCCAAAGATCACTGGCGCGAAACGCCACGCTATAGAGTGGTTCGCCACGCTTTTCGCCATGCGCATTGGCGTCGGGTAAAATCTGACAACCGTAGTAAGCGTGAATGCGCCCCTCATGTCCGCGCGCATAACGCGGCAGCCTGGTATGCCCACTCGGCGACATTTGCCGCGCCCGCACGGTGTCGCCGGTCTTGAACCGCTCCGGATGGTCAAGGGGCATGATCGTGTTATACCGCCGACCAAATACCATTGGCACCTCTTCCGGCGTCATGGGCTCGCCCACGCCTTCCGGCATGGTCTCCGCCTTGCCGGAAATCAGTTCCTTGATGGTGACGTATCCTTCGTTTACGAAGTTCGCGGCGTCAGCCAGATACCATTTGTTATAATAGGCAATGGTCAGGTAGTCGTCGGGCGGGATGCACTCGATCAGATGCCGTCCCCAATCCATGTTTGACCCCGGCGGGGCCGTTCTGGATGCGGCGATTCCCCTCATCCGGGCTTCCCATTCTGTGTGATAAACCGGTTCATCATCGTCGTGTTCGACGGGACCAAACCCCTGCATACCGCCCATATCGTGGATGCCATCCATGATCAGTTTCCCCCGGCAGACAACTGTGAAGGGCCACTTACCTTTTCCGTCCCGATCATGGAATTCCGGCTCACCAAACCGGCAAGCTCCTCCGCCGTCATGTTATCGGTCCCGTCGGGACGTTCCGGCAGCACCAGATAGCGCATCTCCGACGTGCTGTCCCAAACGCGGACCTCAACCTCGTCCACCAGTTCAAGCCCGAACTCCCGCAGCACGCCTCTGGGATCGCGGACGACCCGCGCCCGGTATGCCGCCGACTTATACCACGACGGTGGCAATCCAAGCACCGGCCACGGATAGCAGGAACACAGGGTGCAAACGACGACGTTATGGATTTGCGCTGTGTTTTCGACCACCACCATATGAGCGCCTTCATCACCGTGATATCCCATGGCGCCGATGGCGTTCG
>JAJFIE010000109.1 GCA_021775275.1 Rhodospirillales bacterium
ATATAATTCCACGAAGAGGGGGTCATTTTAGATGACTTTATATACTTTAGTAATTATCTGCGGTGCCGTCGCACTGCTTTACGGCATGTGGGCCATCCGTTCGGTGCTTTCAGCACCAGCCGGTAATGAGCGCATGCAGGAAATCTCTGCAGCCATTCAGGAAGGCGCTGCTGCGTACCTGAATCGCCAATACATGACAATTGCCGTTGTTGGCATCGTGATTGGTGTTCTGCTTGGACTGAAACTGGGCATGCTGGTTGCTGTCGGCTACTTCATCGGTGCTATCCTGTCCGGCGCCGCCGGTTACATTGGCATGAACGTTTCCGTCCGTGCCAACGTGCGCACGACGGAAGCCTCTCGCTCTATCGGCTTGGCCGGTGGATTGAACGTCGCCTTCAAGGCTGGCGCCATCACCGGCATGCTGGTGGTTGGCCTCGCACTGATTGGCGTCGCCGGGTATTATACCGTGCTCCGTGGCATGATCGACACTTCATCAGCGGAAGGCATGCGCCACATTCTGGAAGCACTGGTTGCTCTCGGCTTTGGTGCATCCCTGATTTCCATCTTTGCCCGTCTCGGTGGTGGCATCTTCACCAAGGGTGCAGATGTTGGCGCAGACCTCGTTGGCAAGATCGAAGCCGGTATTCCGGAAGATGATCCCCGTAATGCCGCTGTTATTGCCGATAACGTAGGCGATAACGTGGGCGACTGCGCCGGTATGGCCGCTGACCTGTTTGAGACCTATGCTGTAACTATTGTAGCGACCATGCTGCTTGGCGCCATCTACTTCACGGGCGCAGCTCAGGAAAGCATGATGCTTCTACCGCTGCTGATTGGTGGTGTGTGCATTATCGCTTCAGTCGCAGCAACCTGGTTTGTTCGTCTCGGCGCAAGCAACTCCATCATGGGCGCCCTGTATAAAGGCTTCATCGCCAGTGCCGTCATTTCCGCCATTCTGATCGGCGGCATCATCTCCCAGTACGTAGGATGGAGTACGGAATACACCATGGGTGACCAGATCATCACGGGGCGGCAACTCTACTACTGCGCCCTGGTGGGACTGGCCGTTACCGGCCTGATCATCTGGATCACGGAGTACTATACCGGCACCGAATATGGTCCGGTGAAAAGTGTGGCTGCGGCCTCTGAAACCGGCCATGCCACCAACATCATTCAGGGAATTGCCGTTTCCATGGAAGCCACGGCCCTGCCGGTGATCGTGATCTGTGCCGGGATTATTATTTCCTATATGAATGCTGGCCTGTTCGGTATCTCCATGGCGGCGACAACCATGCTGGCGCTGGCCGGTATGGTGGTTGCACTGGACGCTTTCGGACCCGTTACCGATAACGCCGGCGGCATTGCCGAAATGGCAGATCTGCCGGAGGACGTGCGCAAAACCACGGATGCTCTGGATGCGGTGGGCAACACCACAAAGGCCGTCACCAAAGGTTACGCCATTGGTTCCGCCGGTCTGGCTGCTCTGGTTCTGTTCGGCGCTTACACCGAAGACCTGAGCCACTACTTCCCGGGCGTCAGTGTCAGCTTCAGCCTACAGGATCCGTACGTGGTAATCGGTCTGTTTCTTGGTGGCATGCTGCCGTTCCTGTTCGGTTCCATGTGCATGAAGGCCGTCGGCCGTGCCGGTGGCGCAGTGGTTGTCGAGGTGCGACGCCAGTTCAAGGAAATTGCCGGTATCATGGAAGGCACTGCCAAACCGGAATACAGCAAATGCGTTGACCTCCTGACCAAGTCAGCCATCAAGGAAATGGTTGTCCCCTCATTGTTGCCACTTCTGGCTCCGTGGGTCATGTATTTCGTGGTCAATGTCATCGCCGGTCAATCAGCGGCATTCTCCGCCGTCGGCGCCATGCTCATGGGCACCATCGTCACCGGTCTGTTCGTAGCACTTTCCATGACCGCCGGTGGCGGTGCTTGGGACAACGCCAAGAAGTACATCGAAGACGGTAATCACGGTGGCAAGGGCTCTGATGCCCATCACGCCGCCATAACCGGCGATACGGTTGGTGATCCCTATAAAGACACTGCTGGCCCCGCCGTGAACCCGATGATCAAGATCATCAACATCATGGCAATTCTGATGCTGGCAATCCTCGCCTGATCGGAACGGCAATAAGACGAACAAAGCCCCGGCGGAATTCCGCCGGGGCTTTTTCTTGCCTGCATGTGACCCGCACGCATTAACAGGACCATGGGAAATAAGAACCCGTCACTCCCTGTTGAAGCGTCCAATATTCCCCAACATCTGTTGGATAGCATTCAGGTCGTTGCCCAGCGTCGGGGTTTCTCGATCGACGGGGATCACGATCTGTCCGTCTTCAAGCCCCACTTCCGCAACCGTTTTCAAAAGACCTGCGTCATCAAACTGGACGATGACGATTTTCCTTTCCAGAACTTCCGGCTCGAAGAAAGCAAAGGTCTCGCGGCGCTCGCTGATGTAGAACCAGGTTTCGTTCTCGAACATGGCTACCGTGGACGGTGATCCCAGAAGCTGCGCCACCTGATCGCGCGAATGCTCGGATGACTGAACGGTTTCCAGAAGGTCCGGGTCCGGAAGGTTTCCCCGGGTTTCGATACGCGTTTCACACGCCGCCAAAAGGTACGCACTGAATACGATTGCCGTGCTGAATCTCCATATGCGCATGTCTGCCTTTTCCTTATCTACCGGCTTGATCAGCGGATCGATGGATACCAAACAATTGTCTGTCCTTCATCAATCCTTGGCGTTAGTCTCCGCGCCCGATACAGCCGGTGTCGACTCTTAAGCCCGCACCTATATAGAATAACACGTTTTACCATGCACGGCCTATCTGATGAGTATCCTTACAGGCATCCAACGACTTTTTAAAAGTCCCTTTGATCATGGTGTCGCGCACGAACTTTACGTGGCCATCGTTCAGCAGGCGCGTTTGCCTGCGTTTTATGAGGACTTTGACGTTCAGGATACACCGGAAGGGCGGTTTGATCTGCTTGCTGTTCACACCTATCTGGTGCTCCGCCGTCTGCGGGAAGAACATGAAAAAACGACAGAACTGGCCCAGGCGTTGTTTGATTTGATGTTTGCCGATATTGACCAGAATCTTCGGGAAATGGGGTACGGTGATACCGGCATTGCCAAGCGTGTAAAAAAAATGGCGGAAGGTTTCTATGGACGCATCAAGGCCTATGACCTGGGCCTCGATGAACCGGAGTCAAAGATAGAGGCAGGTAAAACGTCACCCTCGGTTCTGGAGAGTGCGCTGGATCGCAACCTCTATCGCGATAGCAGTCCATCGGCAGTGGCTGTTATCGCCATGGCGCGCTATGTCCGGGCGCAGGACGCTACTTTGGCAAACCAGGGAATCGATGCCTTGATGAGAGGGCAGGTAACTTTCTGCATCCCTGCGGCGCAGAATGAGGAATGATGGCATGGCGCCGCCAATGAGCGAACTGTCGCGCACGGTTTTGCTGAAGCAGCTGGAAAACGGTCCCTACACGGTAGAGATCGAAGCCACAGAGGTCGAACGGGACGCCGTGGCCAAACGCCTGTCGCTGGACGCTCTCAGCAACCTCAGCGGCACCCTGATGCTCGAGACAATGACGCATCCGATGTTCGATGGCCCCGTGATCAATGCAGAGGGGGCGCTTACGGCAGTATTGACACAGATCTGTGTCGTAACCCTGGAGCCATTTGAAACAACAGCAAAATCCGGTTTCAGCGGTGTTTTCTCTAACGATGATCCGGCAAGTTCAATGGTAGAGGATGATGATGCCGGAATTGCCGGGGTGCCGGATATTCTTGGTCCCGTTGACGATGAAACCATCAACATCGGTGAAGTACTTGTCGAACAACTGGCCCTTGAAATTAACCCGTTTCCGCGTAAACCCGGAGCGGAATTTGGTGGATTTTCCGACGATTCCACAGAATCAAAGGAACTGGCGAGTGAGAGCCCATTTGCGGTCCTTGCCAAATTAAAGGATAATCTCGAATAATTCGCTCAATCAGCTTGCCCGGGTTGTTAATTTTGTATATGTAAGCGCGCTCTTGACTAGACATATCGATATTCCAAGGAAGTTTTAAAATGGCCGTCCCGAAGAAGAAGATTTC
>JAJFIE010000110.1 GCA_021775275.1 Rhodospirillales bacterium
AATGTCTCGGGACTGAATACGGCGGCATTGACCGGATGAAGCGTTATACCGCTGATCACCGCCAATACCGATAACAGGGGAATCATGCGGCGACAGAAGCTGTTCATGCCGTTCTCCGTGGTTGGTCTGTATGTGATATAGATCGGTTAACCAGATGAGCAAGTGGCCTGGCTCATAGTCTAGTTAAAAACACCTTCGAGAATGCCTCTTTGTTTTTTCTCAATGGTGGGAACTTCGCCACTATCCAGGGGTTGTCCCAGCGCCTGATTTTCCTGAATGCGCTTCTTTTCCAACGCTGGATCGACCTCCGTGCCATACTCGGTCGGTGTGCCCCAGAACATGATCCGCTCAACCACGGATGCGTCTTCTTCTGCCAGAATCGAGGTTTCCTGATTGATGATGCTGCGAATGGCCGGATCTGCGGAAGCCGCGCCGGTATCGCGGAGCAATGCCTGTACACCTGGTGTCACATTCGCCAACGGGTCTGCATTTGGGTCAATTTGTCGGCTACTGGAACCAAGTATGGCTTCTTCCACCACGTCGCGCGGGTTGACGAACTGTGGCCGTTCCGTGCCGGGGGCGGGAACCCGCAAATTGTATTCAGGCGGCAGGTTCAAGGGCGCACGGGTATAGACCGCGAATTCATCCGGAGCGCGTTTGCTCGGGATAAGGCTTTCGCGAACGTTGCCGCACCCTGCGACGAACAGGGTGGCGGCAACCAGAACTGTGATGCGGCCAACGCTCATGATCTCTCCAACGAATCCTTACTCTTTACTATTTTCCGCCTTTGCGAACACGGAATCAAGGACCAGTATCACTGCACCGACGGTGATTCCGGAATCCGCTATATTGAAAGCTGGCCAGTGGTACCGCCCAATGAAGACATCAAGGAAGTCAAAAACCGCTCCGTGCACCGTCCGATCGACAACATTCCCGATAGCGCCACCGATGATCAGGCCAATGGCGATGGACACGTGCCTGCGATCCGATTTTCGCAACCAGTTGATTAAAAAGATCACAATGGCCAAGGCAAGCGCCGACAGTATCCAGCTAACATAAGGTGAATCAGAATCGAACATGCCGAAGGAAACACCCCGGTTCCAGCCAGATACGAGGTTAAAAAATGGCAACACAGGGATCACCCGCGGGGGCTGCATAATGGACACCAGCAGGTACCATTTACTGGTCTGATCCAGAATCAGGACGATCAGCGCCGTAATCAGCCCTAATCGCATCAATCGGTCCACAGGCAATGCCTCAGTCATTAATTGTCACGCTGCATTTGATCCGGCATGACCGGCATGAGATGCTGAATCTGCACAGCGGGCGCATACTTCGGGGTGATCCGGGTTACTGCCAACATCGGAAAGAATTTTCCAGCAACGCCCACATTTATCACCTTCGGCCAAATGCGACACAACGGCAACCCCGGATACATCTTCAACCCTGAAAGCGCTATCCGGTGCATCTCCATCGGCGAATGTCGCACCAGAGGTGATAAACAGATCAGCAATCTCGCCCTGCGACAGGCCGTCAAGCGCATCCCGATACACCTGATCAGCATAGATGATCGGCGATGCCTGTAGGCTGGATCCGATGCGTTTTTCCGCCCGCTCGACCTCAAGCGCGCCGGTGACGGCTCGGCGGAGCTGGCGAATAATTTGCCATTTCCGATCAAGAGCCTCATCGCGCCAGTCATCCGGGATTTGCGGAAACGTGCTCAGATGAACACTGTCAGCATCATCGCCATTGCGGGCTTTCCAGGCTTCTTCTGCGGTAAAGCAGATGAATGGGGCGAACCATGCGGTCAGGCAGTTGAACAGGGTATCGAGAACGGTGCGGGCAGAGCGCCGCTGGATTGAATCACGGCGGTCGCAGTACAAGCTGTCTTTTCTGATATCCAGATAGAAGGCTGACAGATCGCCTGCGCAAAAATTGTGAAGCTCCGAAAACAAAGGATGGAAATCAAAACCATCGCAAGCCTGGCGCATGGTTTTATCCATCTCCCAGATCCGGTGGAGCGCCCAGCGGTCGAGTTCCGGCATCTCTGCTGGCGCAACCCGCTCTGCTCCCGAGAAATCGTTCAGATTCCCCAGCAGATACCGCAGCGTATTGCGTAAGCGGCGGTAAATATCGGCATGATGTTTCAGGATTTCCGGTCCGATGCGCAAATCATCAGAATAATCAGAGCCGACCACCCAGAGGCGCAAAATATCCGCGCCGTGCTGATCCACCACGTCTTTCGGGGACACGATGTTGCCGAGGGATTTGGACATTTTTTGTCCGTCCTCGGCCATGACAAAACCGTGAGTGAGGACGGCATCATAGGGTGCACGACCACGGGTTCCACAGCTTTCCAATAAAGACGAATGGAACCAGCCACGATGCTGGTCGGTGCCTTCCAGATACAGCGACGCCGGAGACTTCAGATCGTCACGGGCCTCCAGAACAAAACTGTGTGTACAGCCGGAATCAAACCACACATCAAGAATATCCGTTACCTGTTCGTAGTCATGTGCATCGTGGTCGTTGCCTAAAAAACGAGAGGTATCGGAGGCAAACCAGGCATCAGCGCCTTCTTGTTCAACCGCGTCGGCAATCCGGTCCAGAACCGCCTGATCACGCAACGGCTCGCCGGTTTCTTTATGGACAAAAACCGTGATGGGCACGCCCCATGCACGCTGACGCGAAACGCACCAGTCAGGCCTTTCGGCAATCATGCCATGTAACCGAGTACGGCCGGATTCCGGCACGAACCGTGTTTCTGCGATAGCTTTCAGGGCCGTCTCGCGGAGGCCATTGGCCTCCATGGAAATAAACCACTGTGAAGTATTGCGGAAAATCAACGGCGCTTTTGATCGCCAGCTATGGGGGTAGCGGTGTACCAGTTTTCCTTTCGCCAGCAGGCCACCCGCCGCCGCCAGCGTGTCCGCAACTTCGTCATTGACCTTGTAGACATGTTTTCCGGCAAACAGGGGAACGTGGTCGTAGAAACAGCCATCCTCGCCCACTGTCTGGGGCGCCTCAATGCCATTGTCACGGCTCAGGTTCCAGTCATCGGCGCCATGACCCGGCGCAATGTGGACAATGCCGGTGCCATCCTCGGTGGTGGCGAAATCAGCCTCCAGCACGGGCACGTCATAGTCATAGCCCTGATCATTCAGAGGGTGACGGCAGATGGTTCCTGCAATAGCGGCGCCTTTCAGCGTCGAAAGTGTTTCATGCCCCTCGATCCCCACGGTGTTGCAGAAGTCTTCCAGCCGCAGGGTTGCTATAACCAGTTTGTCATCGATCCGGGCAAGCGATCCCTCCGACACACGTGTAACCCTGATAACGCTGTAATCGATATCCGGACCCACGGCGACGGCGCGGTTGCCGGGCATGGTCCACGGCGTTGTCGTCCAGATAACGACCGCTGCGCTATCGAGTTCCGGCGTTGATGGTGTTTTTACAGGAAAGCGCACATGGATGGTGGTCGAGGTATGGTCGTGATACTCGACTTCGGCCTCGGCCAGTGCGGTTTTTTCCACCGGCGACCACATGACCGGCTTTGCGCCTTTATAAAGCGAGCCATCTATCAGGAACTTGCCCAACTCACGCACAATCTGGGCTTCGGCGGCATAGGTCATGGTCGTATAAGGGGTATCCCAATCTCCGATAACGCCCAGGCGCTTGAACTCTTCGCGCTGGATATCGATCCAGTTCTCGGCAAATTCCCGGCATTCACGGCGAAAATCAACGATGGGGACTTCGTCCTTGTCCTTGCCCTTCTTGCGGTATTGCTCCTCAATCTTCCACTCAATTGGCAAACCGTGGCAGTCCCAGCCCGGAACATAGACGGAATCCTTGCCCATCATCTGCTGCGAACGGTTGATGACATCCTTGAGAATTTTATTCAGCGCATGGCCGATGTGCAGGTGGCCGTTCGCATAGGGTGGGCCGTCATGCAGGATAAATTGCTCGCGGCCTTTGGAGGCCTCGCGCTGACGATGGTAGAGGCCATCATTTTCCCAGCGCGCCAGGATTTCCGGCTCGCGCGCGGGCAATCCGGCTTTCATGGGGAATTCGGTCTTCGGCAGGAAGACCGTCGATTTATAATCAACGCTCATGGTCTGATAAGTTTCCGTCGTGAACTGGTGAAGATCATCAATACGAAGAGGGGGACGAAGAGTGATAAACCCGCGCAGGACCGCATCGCGGCCCATTGGGCGCGGGTCATATAATTCGTGCTATTCCGCCCCGGTCAGACGCAACGCAAACGAACAGGTGACGTTCTTCGTTCATGGCGGCGGATCATATGCGTAAGCAGAGTTATTCGCAAGGCAAGGCTTCACGATTTCCCTTTTGATGCGAGGATCACTCGTGCCCGCTCACAGTCTTCGGCGATTTGTGCCTTCAGGGCATCAAGGCCATCGAATTTCTGTTCGGACCGGATGAAGTCGACCATCTGCACCCTTAAGTGCCGGTCGTACAAATCCTCATTGAAATCAAACAGGAACACTTCCAGTACCGGTTCTAACTCATCGAACGTCGGGCGGATACCCAGATTGGCCACGCCATCAATCCATACCGGCTCTTCGGTTGTTTCAATGGCGACGCGTACGGCATAGACGCCGCGCTTAGGTTCCAGATAATCATCCAGGTGAATATTGGCGGTGGGGAAGCCGATGGTGCGGCCCCGTTCATCGCCGTGTGTGACGCGCCCTGTGATCTCGAAGGGGCGACCGAGCAATGCGGCGGCGCCCACCGGGTCGCCGCCCTGGAGGCAACTCCGGACCCGGGTGGATGAATAGGCTTCGCCGTCGGGATCATCGATGGCGCCCACGGCAGTCAGCCCGAATCCGTTATCCTTGCCAGCGTGAAGCAGGAATTCACAATCACCCTGGCGTCCCTTGCCAAAGGAAAAATCGTAACCGCACACCACATGACTGACGCCAAGACTGCCCACCAGTACGGTTTCAACGAAATCATGGGCGCTCAGGCCCGCCAGTTCTGCATCGAACCGCAGCACCACCATGAAATCCGCTTCCAGCGCCGCGATGGCATGGGATTTGGCGCGCAAAGGCGTGATCCGGAAGCTGGGCTGGTCGGGCTTGAAAAACATGCGTGGGTGGGGCTCAAAAGTCATGACGCCCCACGGGATTCCCGCCGCTCGCGCGATACGACTGGCTTCGCCGATAACACCACAATGCCCCAGATGCACGCCGTCAAAATTACCGACGGCCATGGCGGCACCCTTCAGATCATCGGGCAGGTTTTCATAGTGTCGAAAAATCCGCATGACA
>JAJFIE010000012.1 GCA_021775275.1 Rhodospirillales bacterium
CTCGAAAAACTTGCAAACGCTACGCAGACCAGCGAATTGAAGGTGTGCAAACCGGCGATTCCCGTTCGCCGCTCGGTAACCCCGGATTTTCTTATTTGTCTGGAAGACGGTCGCAAACTCAAAATGCTGAAACGCCATTTACGCACGTCCTATGGCATGACGCCTGACGAATACCGTTCGAAATGGAAATTGCCGACCGACTACCCGATGGTTGCCCCCAATTATGCCAAACGCCGGTCAGAATTCGCCAAGCAGATCGGACTTGGGCGGAAACCGTCCTGAGCGTTATCTTTCGTGTTCAGAAATGCGTTTGGCGATCACGTAGCGTAATTTTTGTATCGCCCGGCGTTTCAAGGCTTCCTTGCCGTAGTTGGATGCGCCGACCATGGTAATTTCTATGCCAGTTCGGGGATCGATCGCGACAACGCGCACCGCTTTTCCGACCTGATGGAATTCAAACAGAACTTCCTGTAATTTTACGTCTTCCGGCTTCATGGCAGGAAAAGTGTATTACATATTTCGGCGGTATTGCCCACCCGCATCAAACAGCGCATCGGTGATTTGCCCCAACGAGCAAACCCTGACTGCGTCAACCAGCACGGCAAAGACATTGTCTCCACTTGTGGCGGCCTTTTTCAGTCTGATCAGCATTTCTTCGGATGCTGGCGCATTGCGCTTTTGAAAATCGCGCAGGCGTGCGATCTGGCCTTGTTTTTCGGTTTCGGTCGAGCGCTGAAGTTCAGGTGTAAAGGCGGCATCGTCAGCGTCGGGATTGAGGAAGGTGTTGACCCCGACAATCGGCAGTGAGCCATCATGTTTCAGGGTTTCGTAATGCAGGGATTCCTCCTGGATACGTGAGCGCTGGTAACCGGTTTCCATGGCGCCTAGAACCCCGCCACGTTCACTAATGCGCTCGAACTCCTGTAATACGGCTTCTTCAACAAGGTCGGTCAGTTCATCAATGATGAAGGCACCCTGACTGGGGTTTTCGTTCTTTGCCAATCCCCATTCGCGATTGATGATCAACTGGATGGCCAAAGCCCGGCGCAGACTGTCCGATGTCGGAGTCGTGAAGGCTTCATCATGGGCATTGGTATGCAGGCTGTTGCAGTTGTCATAAACGGCAATCAGGGCCTGCAAGGTTGTGCGGATATCATTGAAATCCATTTCCTGGGCATGTAGTGAACGCCCGGACGTCTGGATATGATATTTGAGTTTCTGTGACCGCTCGTTGGCATTGTACTTGAAACGCATGGCCGTCGCCCAGATACGCCGGGCAACACGGCCCATTACCGTATACTCGGGGTCCATACCGTTGGAGAAGAAAAACGACAGATTGGGCGCGAAGTCATCAATCTTCATGCCACGGGCAAGATAGGCTTCGACGAAGGTAAAGCCGTTGGCCAGGGTAAAGGCGAGTTGCGAGATCGGGTTGGCACCGGCTTCAGCGATATGATAGCCGGAAATCGATACGGAATAGAAATTCCGGACCCGGTTCTGGACAAAATACTCCTGAATATCAGCCATCATCTTGAGCGCAAATTCAGTTGAGAATATACAGGTGTTCTGCCCCTGATCTTCTTTCAGGATATCGGCCTGAACCGTACCCCTTACATTCTCAAGTACCCATACACGGGTTTTTTCCATTTCCTCATCAGTCGGTTCCCGACCGTTGTCTTCACGGAATTTCGCCAATTGCTGTTCAATCGCCGTATTCAGAAACATCGCAAGGATCGTCGGGGCCGGGCCATTGATGGTCATCGAGACCGATGTCGACGGGCTACAGAGATCGAACCCGTCGTAGAGCACCTTCATGTCGTCAAGGGTGGCAATGGAGACGCCGGAATTTCCAACCTTGCCATAAATATCCGGCCGTTCGTGCGGGTCATACCCATATAGCGTGACAGAATCAAAGGCCGTTGACAGACGCTTGGCAGGAGAATGTTCGGACAGGTATTTGAAGCGCTGATTGGTGCGGAACGGATCGCCCTCGCCCGCGAACATGCGCGTCGGGTCTTCGCCTTCGCGTTTGAAGGCAAACACGCCTGCCGTATAGGGGAAACTGCCGGGCAGGTTTTCCTTCAATAACCATTTCAGCAACTCGCCGTGATCTTCAAACTTCGGTAGCGACACACGGGGAATAAAGTTTCCTGAAAGCGTCTTTGTTTTCAATGCAGTACGAATTTCCCGATCACGGATTTTAACGACATACTCGTCGCCGGAATAGCTTTCGATGACCTTTGGCCAAATCTCGATCAGTTTTTTCGCCCGGGGATCCAGGGCCTCATCACGCTCAGTGATCAGATCATCCAGTGAACCCTCCGCCTTGCCGGCATCAGCGAGCATGCGTTTGCTTTCGCTGAGTTGCTGGCGTTCGCGGGCGATTCTCGATTGTGTCAGGATGGTGTCATGGTAACCTCGGACACAGTCGGAAATTTCGGCCAGATAACGCTGGTTGTCAGGGGGCACGATGGCTGCTCCCGGCTCGGACGCCTTGATGGTCAGGGGCGCTAGGTCATTGTCGAAATCTGCGATACCTCTGGATCTGAACTGGTTGACCAGTTCCTGATAAAGGGCGCTGACGCCGAAATCGGCAAACCGAGAGGCAATAGCGCCATATACCGGCATATCATCCGGCGAGGTGCCAAAGGCTTCCCTGTTGCGCTGAACCTGCTTTCTGACGTCCCTGAGTGCATCGAGCGCGCCTTTTCGGTCCAGCTTGTTGATGCAGACGACATCTGCAAAATCGAGCATATCGATCTTTTCAAGCTGGCTGGCGGCGCCGAATTCCGGCGTCATGACGTACAGGGAGAGATCGACATGTTCAACAATCGCCGCGTCGCCCTGCCCGATCCCCGGCGTCTCAATGATGACCAGATCGTAACCTGCCGCTTTGCAGGCCATGATGATTTCTGGTGTCGCAGGCGGAACTTCCGAACCCGATAACCGGGTTGCCAGCGAGCGCATATAAATATTATCACCCGATATGGCGTTCATGCGAATACGATCCCCGAGCAGCGCACCGCCGGTTTTTTTGCGTGACGGGTCAACCGCAATAACCGCTATTCGCGGCTCGTTTGAATACAGGCGGAAGCGGCGGATCAGTTCATCGGTCAATGATGATTTTCCGGCCCCTCCAGTTCCGGTGATCCCCAGAACCGGCACGGTTCCGCGCTCTTCGGCAAGTTTTTCCAACTCCTTTTTGTGTTTGGCAGGGAGTTTGCCTTGCTCCAGTGCTGTGATCACACGGGCAAGTTCGGCTGTGTCTCCTTTTTTCAAACCGTTCAGGGTTTTTGGCAGGTCGCTGGTCAAATCGCAATCAGCACTTTCAATCATCTGCCAGATCATACCTTGCAGGCCCATTGACTGACCGTCATTGGGAGAAAAGATGCGCGAAATGCCATAGGCATGAAGATCATTGATTTCATCACGGACAATAACCCCGCCGCCGCCGCCAAAGATCTTGATATCCGGACGACCCCGCTGGCGCAGCAAATCCATCATGTACTTGAAGTATTCGACGTGCCCACCCTGATAGGAACTGACAGCGATGGCGTTGGCGTCTTCTTCGATT
>JAJFIE010000111.1 GCA_021775275.1 Rhodospirillales bacterium
CGAGCCCCATCGGTGCGGTGAAATTTGGCGACACTCCCTCCCTTACGCCATTTTCATCGGCCTGCTCGGCCTGCTGATTGCCCAGGCCAGCGAGCCAATTTTGACTGCATTTGGCCAGACACCCGAATTGGCTGCCGAAGGCGGTCGTATCATGCAGATCACCGGCTTTGGCCTTCCGGCATTCATGATGATTCTGACCACGGCATTTTTTCTTGAAGGCATCAAGCGACCCGTTCCCTGGATGATGGTCATGATTATCGCAAATGCCATGAATATTGTATTGAACTGGGTTTTTATTTTTGGTGAATTCGGTCTCCCGGCCATGGGTGCGGATGGCGCGGTATGGGCCACCACAGGCGTCCGGTATATTTCTGCGGTCATGCTCATCGGTTATGTGGTGTGGATGCGTGACCATAAACTTTTTTCGGTTCGTGGTCGCTTGCTGGCCCCGTGGCGGTCATTGACACAGCAACGCCGGATTGGTTACGCGTCGGGCATCAGCCTGGCGGCAGAAACCAATGCGTTCGCTGTGGTTAATATATTTGCGGGCTGGGTCGGTATCCTGCCACTGGCGGCTTTTGGCATTACCTTCAATCTGATCACCATGGTATTTATGGTAACGCTGGGTCTCGGGTCTGCCACCTCTGTGCGTGTCGGCATCGCTCATGGCGCAAAAAAACACGTCGATCTGGCTTTGAGCGGATGGACCGGACTCGGCGTAAATACAATCGCAATGATCGGGTTTGGCATCCTGTTCGTTCTTGGCGCCGAACCACTGGCGAAACTGTTTTCCGAAGACCCCGCTCTGGTCAGTGTCGCAACCCCGATGATCGCTTTCACGGCAATATTTTTGATTGTCGATGGTGGTCAGGGTATCATGATTAATGCACTCCGCGGTCGCCAGGATATCTGGGTACCCAGCATCATCCAGGTATTCGCCTTTTTCGCTGTGATGCTGCCAAGCACCTATTTTCTTACATTTAATGGTGGACGGGGCGCCATGGGATTGGTCGAAGGGATCTTGATTGGCTCCACCGTATCCGTCGCGTTTTTGATCTGGCGGTTTTACCGACTCGCAAGGAAGGATGCGCGCAAAAAATCGGCTGATATAGACTCGCACACAATATCGGCGTAGGCAGTACCCTCCGGCGTTCTGGCGCCAATAAATCATCAATGCCATCGCGGGCTGTTTCCGGCGAATGCGACAAGTTAGAAAATCATGGAAATTTATCTCCCCATCGCAGGTATTTCACTGAACCTGTTCATGGTTCTGGGGCTGGGTGGCGGGATTGGCGTGCTGTCCGGCATGTTTGGTGTCGGTGGAGGATTTCTGCTGACACCCTTGCTTATGATTATTGGTATTCCACCGTCCATTGCCGTTGCCTCGGCAGCCAATCAGGTTGTCGGCGCCAGCGTTTCCGGCTGCCTGGGCCATTGGCGACGCAACAATGTGGATACCAAAATGGGCCTTGTGTTGCTCGGCGGTGGACTGGTGGGCTCGTCCCTGGGTGTCTGGTTATACGGTGTTTTGGAGAACATGGGGCAAATCGATCTCGTTATATCTCTGTGTTATGTGATTCTGCTCGGCCTGATCGGGACCTTCATGTTTATTGAGGCATCGCGAACGATCCTGAAAACGCGTCAGAAACGCACCCGGGATATCGCACGGGGCCAAAAACGACATCACTGGATGCACGGGCTGCCATTCAAAGTCAGATTCCGGAAATCACACCTCTATATCAGTATTTTTGTTCCCATCAGCGTCGGCCTGTTCGTCGGTATTCTTTCTGCCGTCATGGGTGTTGGCGGCGGATTCGTCATCGTTCCGGCAATGATCTATCTGATTGGAATGCCGACTTCGGTCGTCGTCGGCACCTCGTTGTTCCAGATCATTTTTGTCAGCGCCAATGTAACTGTCCTACAGGCCTCCCTGCATCAGTCGGTGGACGTTGTTCTCGCGGTTCTGTTGTTGATCGGTGGGGTTATCGGCGCGCAACTGGGGGCCCGTCTGGGCGCGAAAATCCGCGCCGAGGAACTGCGGTTGCTGCTGGCGCTACTGGTTTTATCCATGGGGTTGAAGGTCGGCTATGGATTAATTATCGCGCCCACAGAGCTTTATTCCTCTTTCCTGCTAAAGGGGTGAACCTGAAAAATCCGCGCAGGACGCTCTTCATCACAGGGTCCTGTTTACAGGTTACCTGCCAATTCGTACCATTTGCACAGGTAAATGTCGTTTACGGAGATTTTTATGCCTCCGTCACCAAAATTACCCATCAAACAATTGAAATAATGACGGAAATCAGGCCAATAATAAAAAACCGCCTTTTGACAATCAGGGAACGCTTGTATGGATGGCGCTGAGACAATAATCGCCGATACGTCAAGGGAACGGGCCTTATGGCCCGGTTGGTCTACATTGCCCACAGGGACCGAGCGGTACCGGATACCCGGCGGCGGGGCCATTACCGTGGCGGTTGAAGCAGGCGACCATCTATCGTTGATTGATGTGGAAGGGGGGCAGAATTGCGAACTGGTTGCATTCAGTCGCAATTGGGAACCCGCGCCTGAATTGCTGGAAATCAAGGCAACAAGCGACGGCAGCGGCATTCGCCAGTGGTTATCCGCCACAGACCACAACGGCGCCCTGGCCACAAGACTGTCCGGCCTTGGCGCAAAACTGGAAAATCTGCGGTCCGCCTCGTTTTTCGGACCCGATGGCCAGGCTGGCGAGCGGGCGGTATTTGATGCTGCCGAGGATGGCGTCCTCGTTCTCGTCGCGCCGGGTGCGCCGATGCGGGTGGATGCGCAAAACCCGCCTACGGAAATCGAGTTGCAGATCGTACGCGCCAGGCCGTTCGAAGAACGTGACCCTGTGCTACCGGACCCATTGACGACTCCGCGCCTTGATTTTCGCATTGATCGCGCATCCGCCACTTCCTATGAAGTGAAAGCCGGTGAATTCATCCAGATCATCGATGTTCAGGGCCAGCAGTGCTCCGACTTTCAGGCGTTTACCGTTGCCGGACTGGATAAGGGCATAGAGCGGTGTCTCGATATCACCACAACCCGGACACTGATGGCGCAGGGCTATCCCGGCCCCGGCCTGTTCGCCAAATACTACGATCAGGACATGCAGCCCCTCGTGGAAATCATCCAGGACAACTGCCAGCGTCATGATGCGTTTGGTCTGGCCTGTACGGCGAAATACTACGAAGACATGGGCTATCCGGGCCACGTGAACTGTTCGGATAATTTCAATTTTGCCCTCAAGGACTATCCGGTTACGCCCCGGCGCGGCTGGATGGCCATGAACTTCTTCTATAACACCGCAATCGATGATGCGAACCAGTTCTATCTGGACGAGCCGTGGTCACGTCCGGGCGACTATGTGCTGCTGAAGGCACTGACCGATATGGTCTGCGTATCGTCCGCCTGCCCCTGTGATGTCGATGCGGCCAACGGCTGGAATCCGACGGATATTCATGTTCGAACCTATTCACCCAACGAGAGTTTCCGGTCGTCCATCGGATACCGGAAACGTCCAGATGCGGATGCCGCCATGACCACGGAAACAGGATTTCACACCCGAACGTCAGCATTGACCAGAGACTATGTCGAATACAATGGTTTCTGGATGCCCAATACCTATACAAACCACGGCGCCATTGCCGAATACTGGGCATGCCGTGAAAAGTGCATCATCATGGACCTGTCGGCCTTGCGGAAGTTCGAGATCGTGGGGACCGATGCCGAAGCCCTGATGCAGCACTGCCTGACCCGGAACGTGCGGCGCATGGCGGACGGACACGTCGTTTACACCGCCATGTGCTACGACACCGGCACCATGATCGACGACGGCACCCTGTTCCGGTTGGGGCCCGACAATTTCCGCTGGATTGGCGGCAGTGACTATGGCGGCGAATGGATGCGCGACAAAGCCCGGGAACTGGGTCTGAAGAATGTCCGCGTAAGATCGTCCACGGATCAGTTGCACAATGTGGCTGTTCAGGGGCCTTTGAGCCGCGACATCCTGAAACAGGTCGTCTGGACCCCGCCCAAACAACCATCCATGGACGAAATGGACTGGTTTCGTTTCGCCATCGGGCGTATCGGCGATTTCGACGGGATTCCCATCATTGTCTCGCGTACGGGATATTCCGGGGAACTGGGGTATGAAGTTTTCTGCCACCCCGGCGATGCTGCCGCCGTATGGGACGCCATCTGGGCCGTGGGCGAGCCCCTCGGCATGCTGCCACTGGGTCTCGAAGCTCTGGATATGCTGCGCATTGAATCAGGTCTGATATTTGCGGGCTATGAGTTCGACGATCAAACCGACCCCTTTGAAGCAGGCATCGGCTTCACCGTTCCGCTCAAATCCAAGCAAGAAGACTTCTGCGGGCGCGAAGCGCTGATCCGCCGCAAGGAATCACCCCAGCGAAAACTGGTGGGTCTCGAACTGGTTGGTGACGAACCTGCGGCAAATGGTGATTGCGTCCACGTGGGGCGCCATCAGGTTGGTACGGTGACAAGCGCCACGCGTTCGCCGGTGTTGAAGAAAAACATCGCACTCTGCCGCATGGCCATAGAGCACACAGAACCGGGAACGGAAGTTGAAATCGGGAAACTTGACGGCCATAGCAAGCGACTGCCTGCCACAGTTGTTCCGTTTCCTTTTTATGACCCTGAAAAGACACGGCCGCGGTCTTGACGGGCGGTCCTGGCAGGCGCGAATGATTTGTTCAATCTAATTACGGTTTTAATAATTGAAATCCACACGGGAGGTTAATATGACGAGAGTTGCAATTCTGGGCGCGGGACCATCCGGGCTCGCACAATTACGGGCATTTCAGTCCGCGGCCGCAAAAGGCGAGGAAATCCCTGAAATCGTCTGCTATGAGAAGCAGGATAACTGGGGTGGCCTGTGGAATTACACATGGCGCACCGGCGTCGATGAATACGGCGAGCCCGTTCATTGCTCCATGTACCGGTATCTGTGGTCGAACGGCCCGAAGGAAGGCCTTGAATTTGCCGATTACACCTTCGATGAACACTTTGGCAAAGATCTTGCCTCCTTCCCACCGCGTGAAGTCCTGTTCGATTACATCGAAGGCCGGGTCCTGAAAGCCGACGTCCGCAAATTCATCAAGTTCCAGACGGCAGTCCGGCACGTTACCTATAATGATGACACCGGCATGTTCTCGGTAACCGTTCACGACCTGCCCAATGACCGTGAATACACCGAAGAATTTGATAACGTTATCTGCGCAACCGGCCACTTCTCCACGCCCAACGTGCCGGAATATAAAGGCTTTGATGTCTTTGGCGGTCGTGTCCTGCACGCCCATGATTTCCGCGATGCGCTGGAATTCAAGGACAAGGACATCCTGATCATCGGCACGTCCTACTCGGCCGAGGATATTGGCTCACAATGCTGGAAGTATGGTTGCAAATCCGTCACGGTTTCCCACCGCACAGCGCCCATGGGCTACAAGTGGCCGGACAACTGGCAGGAAGTGCCAATCCTGACCCATATGGACAAGGATACGGCCTACTTCAAGGATGGCACATCCAAGAAAGTTGACGCCGTCATTCTGTGCACCGGTTATGTCCATTCATTCCCGTTCATGGAAGAAAGCCTGAAACTTCGTACGGCAAACCGCCTGGCGACGGCAGACCTCTACAAGGGCGTTTTCTGGGTCGATAACCCCAAGCTCTCCTATCTTGGCATGCAGGACCAGTGGTTCACCTTTAACATGTTCGATGCCCAGGCCTGGTACGTGCGTGATGTCATTATGGGTAAAATTGATGTGCCGGACCGTGACGCCCGCGCCGCCGATGTGGTGGAACGGGTCGCCCGCGAAGATGCCGGCGAGGACGACTACTACGCGATCCGTTATCAGGGCGATTACGTCCAGGAACTCATCGATGAAACAGACTATCCCAGCTTCGACGTAGAGGGTGCAAATCAGGCCTTCTTTGAGTGGAAGAAAAACAAGAAAAAAGACATCATGGCCTTCCGCAACCTGTCCCACAAATCGGTGATGACGGGCAAGCAGGCGCCGCCGCACCACACACCGTGGAAGGATTGCCTGGATGATTCAATGGAAGACTACCTGAAGGCCTGAGTTTCCTGATAAATTCAGGACATCAATGGCGCGGGCTTCGGTCCGCGCCATTTTGTTTCCCGCTTGATTGATCAGACCGGCATTGTGATGATGCCGACGGTGGAACATGAACGCCGGGAAGGGAATCACGATGATCGAAAAGACATATATTACGGCGCAAGAACTGCTCGACGACTCCTTCCGTCTGGCCCTGAAAATCATGGAAGACGGGTTTCGCCCGAACTATATCGTCGGCATCTGGCGCGGCGGCACGCCGGTGGGAATCGCGGTTCAGGAACTGCTGGATTTTCATGGCTTCCCGTCGGATCACATCGCCATCCGCACGTCATCCTACGACGGCATCGAAAATCAGCGTGACGAGGTGCGTGTTCACGGCCTGCATTACATTATCGAGAACGTAAATGCCGAGGATTCCCTGCTGATCGTCGATGATGTGTTTGATTCCGGACGCAGCGTTCAGGCAGTCATCGATACGATCCATGAACAGTCGCGAAAAAACACACCAAACACCATCCGCATCGCCACGGTTTACTACAAGCCCTCCAAACGCCAGGTCGCGTGCACACCCGATTACTACATTCATGAAACCGATGAGTGGCTGGTTTTCCCCCACGAGCTACAGGGCCTGACCAGGGAAGAAGTCGCCGCCAGCAAGCCCATCGCCCTGGGAAAGGGAAAGGCCTAGTCGGATCGGTAGCTAGCGCTTTTCGACCCCGCACCACGCCGCCATGAAAACCGCCAGGACCTGCACAACTTCCATCATGCTGTCGATGGACACCCATTCATCAATACCGTGATAATCACTTCCCTGCGGACCGTAACAGGTCGCTGGCGTATTGCCATACAGCTCAAAAAACCGGCAGTCCGTCGTCGCCGTGGACGCCATCATTTCGATGGGCGCATTGGTGATCCGCCGGTGGGCGTCGGCCAGCGACGTCATCAGATCGCCGCCCTCATCCATCACGCATCCCTCGGCCTGAAACCCTCGGTACTCAATGCGGGCGTTGGCGCCGTTCAGCCGCGGGTCAGTCTTTACCGCGTCGGCAACCTTGTCTTCCAGTCGCCGGCGAACGGACGGCAGACTCATGCCGGGATAAAACCCCACACGCACATCGACGACGCTTGAGCACGGCACCGTGGACGCCCAGTCACCGCCACTGATTTTGCCCAGATTGAAATTCACCGGATGACTGTGATCGCAGTATTGCGGGTGGCGGTTTTCCGGCAGGTTCCATTCATCCTCGATCTCGCGCAGGTTCTCGAACACCGCATAGGCCGCTTCAATGGCGTTGATCCCGGCGGACGTGTCCAGCACATGCGCGGGCTTGCCGGTCAGATGAACGGTCAGCCACATGACCCCAAGCTGGGCGGTCATCAGCTGTTGGTGGAAAGGTTCCGGGATCACGGCGGCGTCTGCGCTATAGCCACGGGCCAGACAGGCCAATGCGCCATTGCCGGTGCATTCCTCTTCGACCACTGACTGCATGATGACGCGGGACGCCGGTTGCAGACCCATCGTGCGAAGCGCCTCAAACGCCATACAGTAGGCAACCACACCGGCCTTCATGTCGGCGCTGCCACGGCCATAGACCCGGCCATCGCGCACGACCGGATCAAACGGGTGACTGGTCCACAGGCTGACATCGCCCGTCGGCACCACATCGATATGTCCGTTCAGGATAAGCGACTTTCCCGCAGCCTGCCCGTCCCCCGCCTGTCCCGAAGGATGGTGAATGCCGACAATGTTCTCGCGGCCTGCGTAGTTATCGATAACGGGTGGCGAAAACCCCGGCAGGTCCTTGATATCATCGAGGTTGATATCGAATCGCTCGACCTCCAGCCCCATGCCGCTGAACCGCTCGGCCATGATATCCTGCGCGCCCTGTTCCTGACCCAGCAGGCTTCCCTGCCGCACCAGATCACACAGGAACTGAACGGCCTGATCGCGCTGTCCCTGCACGGTGTCGCGCAACTCGCCTAAAAAACCGTCATCCATCGCCATTTTCTCCCTGTGTTTCCTCCTGTGATTCTCTCAGCGAAATCAGGTCGGCCCCGTCAATCACGAAGATGCGCTCGCTGTCGGCCCATCCCATACCGAGCTTCTCGTAAAACCCCTGCCCCTCCAGATTGCTTTCGCCCACGGCGAGGCGCAGGTACTCGGCCCCCCATAAATCATGGGCCGTCCGCAGGACCCGGGTCAGGATGCGTTTGCCCAGACCGCTGGCCCGCACATCCGGCGCCACGTAGAGATCCTGGATGTAGACCCCGCGCGCCCCGCGCCAGCTCGAAAAACTGGGAAAGAACAATGAAAGCCCCACAGCCTCGCCATCGCATTCGGCAATCACCCCATGGACGGCGGGGGGATTACCGGAAAGGTGGCGACGAAAATCATCCGGGCAGCTTTCCAGATGATCCTCAAGCTGCAAATAATCAGCGAGGTCCGAAATCATCCGGTGGATGATCTCCGCATCGCCCGCCGTAGCGGGTCGGAGGGAAATTTGATCAATGGTCATGCGTCTAGGATGCAACGAGAGTACTATTGAACACCAGCCTCAACTCGCAAAAAATAAGGCCGGAGAAATTTTCTCCGGCCCAAGGTTGACGTCCAAATGAATGAACCGTCTGCGATCAGGGTTAAGCCGCCAGCACGTCTTCGGGCGGTACGAAGTCATAGCCCAGGTCATGCGCGACCGGCTCGTTGGTGATCTTGCCACCGTGAACGTTGAGGCCCATGCGCAGATGCGGATCATCGCTCAGGGCCTGTTTGTATCCCTTGTCCGCCAGCGCCAGGGCAAACGGCAGGGTGGCGTTGTTCAGCGCGAAGGTTGACGTCCGGGCGACGCCGCCCGGCATGTTGGCGACGCAGTAATGCACCACATCATCGACAACATAGGTCGGGTCGGCATGGGTCGTGGCGTGGGAGGTCTCGAAGCAGCCGCCCTGATCGATGGCCACATCGGCGACGACGCTGCCCGGCTTCATGTGCTTGATCATATCCGCCGTGACCAGTTTCGGCGCCGCCGCGCCGGGGATCAGGACGCCGCCGATAACCACGTCGGCCTCGCGCACCAGACGCTCAACCGCATCGCTGGTGGAATACACCGTTTTCAGGGTTGATCCGAAACGATTGACCAGTGAGTCCAGCACCAGATTGTTGCGGTCCAGAATGGAAACCTCCGCCCCCAGGCCAACAGCCATCATGGCGGCGTTGGAGCCAACGACGCCACCGCCGAGGATGACAACCTTGCCCGGCTCGACACCGGGAACGCCGCCCAGCAGAACACCGCTTCCGCCCTGCGCCTTTTCGAGGCAATGGGCAGCAGCCTGAATGGACATGCGACCGGCGACCTGTGACATGGGGGCCAGCAACGGCAGGCCGCCCGTGGGTGCGGTTACGGTCTCATATGCGATACAGACGGAACCGCTGTCGACCAGGTCTTTTGTCTGATCGGGATCGGGCGCCAGGTGCAGATAGGTATACAGGATCTGGCCTTCGCGCAGCATCTTGCGTTCAACCGCCTGGGGTTCCTTGACCTTGACGATCATGTCGGCTTTCGCGAACACATCGGCGGCGTTACCGGCGATGGCGGCGCCTGCGGCCTCGTAATCGGCATCCGAAAAGCCGATGCCGCCACCGGCTTTGGTTTCGACAACGACCGAATGGCCGTGATGGATCAGCTCGCGCACGCTGCCCGGCACGAGGCCAACGCGGTATTCGTGATTTTTGATTTCCTTCGGCACACCGATCAGCATGGCAGTTCCCCATTGGTCAGATGCTGGACACGCTCCGTCCAGACAAGAATTTCGATAAACAAATGTACCTGAAAGTGAACAGAATGTGCTTGCGAATCCTCAATCCCGGAAGGGTCATTTTCAAATATAATTCGATTAATTCGCTATAATGCTATAGATAATTCTAATGATCGAACTCGATGCAATAGATAGAACGATTTTGACTCTCCTCCAGCAGGACGGCCGATTGAGCAACGCTGATCTGGCCGAACGGGTTAATCTGTCCCCGTCGGCGACGCTGCGCCGGGTCCGCATGCTCGAGGAATCCGGCGTCATCGAAGGTTACGCCATGCTGGTCAACCAGAAGACCATCGGCAAACCTACCAATATTTTTGTCGAGGTGGCGCTGAATTCACAGAGCGAGGTCAACCTCAATGCCTTCGAGAACGCCGTCGCGGCCTGCCCCGAAGTCATGGAGTGCTATCTGATGTCGGGTGATTCCGATTATATGCTGCGCGTCGTGGTCTCCGACACGGCGGACTACGAGCGCGTGCACAAGGAATACCTCTCGCGTCTGCCCAACGTATCGCGCATCCGGTCTAACTTTGCGCTCCGGACGGTGTGCAAGAAAACGGCCTTTGCGCTGTCCTGAAACGCCAAGACTTGACCTGTATTCAGCAAAGCATGAAGGTGCTTCCGAACGTTTCTCAATTCTTGTGGATCATGCCATGCCAGACGTCGCCCTCAACTTTACCCGTGATGAATATGCCGCCCGCCTCGCCCGCGTCCATGACGCCATGTCAACGCAGGGCATGGATTGCCTGATCGTCACCGACCCGTCCAACATGGCGTGGCTGACCGGGTATGATGGCTGGTCATTCTATGTGCATCAGTGCGTCATTGTGCCGCTGGGTGAAGAGCCGGTCTGGTTCGGTCGCTCGCAAGATGGCAATGGCGCACGCCTGACTGTCTATATGGCCGAGGACCGGATCATTGGATATGCCGACCACTATGTGATGTCCACCGAGCGGCACCCCATGGATTACCTGTCGCAGATCATGACAGACCGTGGCTGGGCCAAAGGAACTATCGGCCTTGAGCTGGAGAACTATTATTTCTCCGCCGCCGCCTATCTGTCACTACAGAAGCACCTGGCGAATGCGACCTTCAGGGACGCCACCGCGCTGGTCAACTGGCAGCGGGCGGTCAAATCCGAGATCGAACTGGACTACATGCGCATTGCCGGACGCATTGTTGAAAACATGCACGCGCGCATCACGGAAAAAGCGGAAGTGGGGTTAAGGAAGTGTGATCTGGTGGCGGAAATCTACGACGCCGGCATTCGTGGCACGCCGGACCACGGCGGCGATTATCCCGCCCTGGTGCCGCTGCTGCCATCGGGCGCCGATGCGTCGGCGCCGCATCTGACCTGGGATGACAAACCCATGAAGCGGGGCGAAGGCACGTTCTTCGAGATCGCCGGATGCTACAAGCGCTACCATTGTCCGCTATCGCGCACATTGTTTCTGGGCAAACCGACGGACACGTTTCTGGATGCGGAGAAAGCCGTGCTGGAAGGCATGGATGCCGGCCTCGCGGTCGCCCGCGCAGGCAACACCTGTGAAGATATCGCCAAGGCCTTCTTCGCCGTGCTGAAACGCCACGGCATCACCAAGGACAACCGCACCGGCTATCCCATCGGCCTGTCCTATCCGCCCGACTGGGGCGAACGGACCATGAGCCTGCGCCCTGGCGACACCACTGTCTTGCAGGAAAACATGACCTTCCATTTCATGACCGGTTTGTGGCAGGAGGACTGGGGCATGGAAATCACCGAAAGCATTATCATCAAGGACGGCGGGCCGGAACTTCTGGCCAATGTGCCCCGGCAACTGACCATCAAGGATTAAGAAGAGGACACCGTCATGCGTGACAATCCCATCACGACGACCGTTGATTTTGATGCCGATGGAATTCACCACGGATTTCTGAAGCTGCCCCATTCCCACGACGGCTCTGGCTGGGGCTCGCTGATGATCCCTATGACCGTGGTGCGCCATGGCGATGGGCCGACGGCGTTGCTGACGGGGGCCAATCATGGCGATGAATATGAAGGCCCTGTGGCCTTGATGGGACTGGCGCAGGACATCGCCCTGCATGAAGTAAGCGGTCGGATCATCATCATCCCGATGATGAACTATCCGGCGTTCATGGCCGGCAAACGAACATCGCCAATTGACGGCGGCAACATGAACCGCGTCTTTCCGGGCGCTCCCGACGGCACCATCACGCAAAAGATTGCCGATTATTTCCAGCGCACCCTGTTACCGCTCGCCGATGTTGTGCTGGATTTCCACTCCGGCGGCAAAACCCTGGACTTTGTTCCCTTCGCCGCAGCCCACGTTCTTGACGACGCCAACCAGCAGGCGCGCTGTATCGCCGCCATGCAGGCGTTCAATGCACCCTATTCCATGATCCTCAAGGAAATCGACTCCGTTGGCATGTACGACACCGCCGCCGAAGACATGGGCAAGGTGTTTATTTCCACGGAACTGGGTGGCGGCGGTGCTGTAACAGCACATACCGTCGCCATCGCAAAGCGCGGTGTGGAGAACTTCCTCAAACACGCAGGTATTCTGGCCGGTGACCCGGATACCCAACCCACCGTCCAGGTGGATACCACGGGCGAAGGCTGTTTCATCACCAGTGAGAGCCGGGGACTGTTCGAAATGTGCATTGATCTGGGTGATCCGGTTCAGGAAGGCGATGTCATCGCCCGTGTCCACGACATCTACCGGACCGGCGGCACCCCGGACGAATACCGCGCCCAGACCAGCGGCATTCTGGCCGGACGACATTTTCCGGGACTGGTGGATATGGGGGACTTTCTCGCCGTTATCGGCACGCTTGAGTAATCGCCCATGCAGATCAATGCAGACCTGAGTGAACGCGCGGTCGTAAACAGCACAAATCTGGAATGGATTCCGTCGCCCATGCCGGGCGTCCATCGCCGCATGCTGGAACGGGATGGCGACGAAGTCGCCCGCGTGACCTCTATCGTCCGCTATGATCCTGACAGCCGCTTTTCCGCCCATGTTCACACCGGCGGCGAAGAATATCTGGTTCTCGATGGAACTTTTTCCGATCAGTACGGTGATTTCCCTACAGGTACGTACGTGCGAAACCCTGTGGGCTCAAAGCACGCGCCGCATACCGATGGCGGATGCACCATACTGGTCAAACTGTGGTGGATGCATGGCGATGATCAGGCGTTTGTGCGAACCAACACTGGCGACATGGAACTCTACCCGGATTCCGGCATTTCCGGTATTCGGTCACTAAGCCTGCATTCCTTCGACGGAACGACAGAATTCATCCTGATCATGGACCCGGGTGCGACCCTGCCGGAGCGGGAGCTGCCCGGCGGTGAAGAATTCTATGTGATTGAGGGATCATGCGAAGACCGCCATGGCGTCTATGACACAGGTGTCTGGATGCGAACACCGGTCGGAGCCGCACCGGAACTCTCCAGCGCCCGGGGCTGTCGTCTCCTGTTGATACAGGGACATCTGCTCAACCCGCCACCCGGTCCCGCAGGTTTCCAAGTGTTTAGTCCCGGAGTGTGATGGTTTTGATTATACTGCCCCATCATCACGAGAGGCGCTATGGGACAGATACTACACGGCAGCGCCAAGACGACGCACGC
>JAJFIE010000112.1 GCA_021775275.1 Rhodospirillales bacterium
CATCGTGGACGCTGACTAAGGGGCCTTATCGCGATAGAATTCTTGCGGCCACCAGTTTCTCCAGGGCACATATATTTTTATCGCGGATTCCGTGCTTTTCCAGGTGTCGTACGGTATTCATCAGATATTCGGCATTGGTACCCAAATGCCCAACGGCATCGGCCAGACGATGCGCCACCGCCTCCAGTGAAAGCCCCCCTTCATAAAACCGCCCCCGCCGGTCAATGGTAAAACTGACGGCCATTACAGTCCCACCGGGTGCGCGAACCGGCAACCATCTGGCGGAATAGGTACATGGCTTGGTGATCAGCTCCCTGCGCACCAGGGCATCCAGGGTCTCGCGTGGGTCTGTTGATGTAATTTCCTGAACGATTCCCCGGCACGAACCACCACGTTCCAACCCCATCATTAAACCCGGTTGATCCTGTGAACCGCGAAACCTCTCGAGTCGCATGCAGAATGCCCGGTGCCAGCCATATACGGTTCCGTGGGCAATCCGGTTCACAGAATACTCCGGATTCCAGACCAGTGATCCATAGGCAAAAACCCTCAGTGGCTCACCTTCGGGAGCTTGCGACATCAACTCCTCGACAACCCCTGCGTAATCCGCGTCGCCATAATGAGGGATGCCCGGGATTGGCCCCGGGTCGGTTATAGTGCGGTGGACACGGGCGATGAGTTCCGGGGTCAGGCGCATGGTCAACGGTTGTTCTCGTAATTTCGCAGAGATGATAGTACGCTGTTTCCAAACCTGAAATCAGCGTTTTTCGCTATTGCAGAGGAACACCACTAAAATGGCTGTGGAGTTCAGCGCAAGTCAATCATTGAGCACCATCACAACGACGCAGCGTGCCATCGATTCATTGACAACGACAAAGCTCTCGTCGACACCACTGACACCGGGCAGCCCTGCTTCGCGCATCGCTTCTGCTTCACGCGTCAACCTGCCGGATGGTGTTCTGTCATCGCAATCGGCCCGTGCGCCCGCCGATGTTTCCGTCGCGCAGGCGCAACAACTGATCAAGGACTCACTGACCGCAGCGCATCAGATTCTTAATGCATTGGACACATTATCATCAATCCTGAATGATCGCGCATTCACCAGCCAGACCAACAGCAATTCCGCTATTGCTCCCGGCGGCACACGGATATCGGGCGTAACGATTGAGGCGGCGGCCAATCGCATCATAGAGGCCATTGACAGTCTGGTTTCGGGTGTTGCCCAGAGTGGTCTCAATCTCATTTCAAGTTCGTCCGGCCCCATAAGAATTCAAACCACATCATTTGGCGGGCGGTTAACCGTGACACCCCAGCCACTGGACTCAACTGGCCTGAATATCAGCGACCTGGCCGCCGTTAACCGCTTTGATGCCAGAGAGTCAAAGGGCCGCGTTGATAACGCCCGCCTGACCATTACAAACAGCATACAGAACCTGGAAGCATTGCAGCGGTCTCTCAGTTTTGGGAACGGGTCGGCGCGCAGTCTTTCAGCGATTTCAGCGCCCGGTGACGGGGTTTCTTCGCGTGGCGCTCTCGTCGATCTTCAAGCCTGAACTTGACCTAACCGGGCATCTTGCCAGTGATGGCATAGGCCAGCGCCTGCACAACCTGAGCCGGATTCCTGGCCATGGCCAACGCCGCTGCATCGACTTCCTTCAGGGGGTGATCGTGTTCCGGCGGGTGAAGCGTAATGATGGGTTTACCCAGCGCTGCGGCATAACCGGCATCAAATGCTGCGTTCCATTGCTTGTACTTCTCGCCAAACCGCACAACGACGATGTCAGCCTCGCGCAGCAATGTTCCGGTACGAATACTGTTGAGTTGGGCGCCCTTTCGGTCATGCCAGAATTTGTCTTCTTCCGGACCAAAAATCACCACACCGCAATCGTCGGAATCTTCATGCACCGTTACCGGCGACATCAGTTCAACCGGCAGACCTGCATCAGCAACACCGACAGAAATCTGTTCTCGCCAGTCAGAATGGATTTCACCAGATAGATATACTTTCCACGATTTCATGAACGGCTGTCCTCAATCATTATTAACTGTAGTGGTAAGCGTGTCGCCAATGGCCACACAGGCGCGAAGGAAAGATAATTCCCTGGCAGAGTCAACAACGTCGGCTTGCGACGAGAATTTCGCGCAGACCAGTTTTCGCGTCGGGTCCAGATACAGAAATTGCCCATGGATCCCCGCTGCAAATAATGGCGCATCTCCATCACCGGTAACATACCATTTGTTGCGGTATCGCATGGCCCAGTCAGGATAGTCATCGGCATAGTCCCCGGTATTCCATTCATCCGTACTACCGTTTGTGCGGGTATCCGTGATCCAGGCACGCGGGATGATCCGGATGCCGTCTCTCTCGCCATTTTCCAGGATCAATTGTCCGAACATTGCCAGATCATGCACAGTGGCGCAGATACCGCCGGCGGTGCGGGGGGCGCCAGTCCTGTCGACGGTAATATAGGCATCCCGCGATGCCCCCATGGGTCGCCACAGGGTTTTACTCATCAAGTCGACGAAACAGGTTCCCGTGGCCCGTTCCAAAACCCAGCCCAGCAAATCCGTATTTGTAGAAATATAACGGAACTGACCACCGTGTTGTTTCTCGACCTCATTCATCTCCGACAAAAATGTCCGTAAATCCAGATCCGGTCCGGTGATGCTCCGCGCATTCCAGCCAGCGGCTTCCCGGTAGCGGACAATGGCGCCCTCCGTGGCCAAATAGTCTTCATCAAAGGCAATTCCCGCCGTCATGTCGAGGAGGTGACGCACGGTGGCGCCTGCATAGGCGGAACCCGACATTTCCGGGATGTAATCCGTGATCAGGGCATCCGGATCCAGTTGTCCCTGTGCGACAACAATGCCGGCGACCATGGCCGTTACCGATTTTGAGACAGAAAACAGAATATGTGGTGTCCATGCGTCCATGCCATCGCGGTAGTCTTCAAATACGATGTCCCCATCATGCAACACCATGAAGGCGTCATTGTCGGAAGTATCGAGCATCTGTTGGACGGTTTTCTGCTCGTCCCCGTCGGTATAGCTAACGCCTGTCAGGTCCATGGGACGCCCTGCGAACGAACGGGTGTTGGACGGATCATTGGGAATGGAGGCCGTGGGAATGATCTCCCGGACGTGCTGAAACCCCCACCGACTGTATGGCGCCGTGCGCCAGTTTTCCAGTGTTGCGCGATTATGCGGGATCATTGAGGTCTTTCCTGCTTTTGGGAGTAACCAGGAACAGGCCCGCCATCATCACTGCCAGGGCGAGCCATATCCAGCGGGAATGCTCCTCCGAGAATATTACCATTCCCCAGAACACGCCGGACAGGGTAACGACATAGGCCATCTGACTGGCGAATACGGGTCCGGCAAAATTGATCAGGCGAATAAAAAACCCGTAGGCCACGACGCTAATCAGCGCCATGGCGACGATTGACCATTCTACACTGGTCCACGGCCATATCAGAGGAACAAAACTATCGGTGTAAATAACGACCGGCGCCATGGCGGCAGTCGCGATCACGAACATACCGGTCAGAACCGTAAACGAATTGGCCGTGGATGGCATAAACAAGGCAATGACCATGTTTTCCGTGGCATAGCACGACGCAGAAATCACGGCAGCCAGCACCCATATCACGCTCCCCGGGTTGGCCAATGCATCATCGGGCGATACCAGCAGCAGAACGCCGGCAGCGCCACAGACTACCCCGACAACACGCCGGATCATGATTTTTTCGAACCGCAGCACAGTCGCCCCGACGTACGTCATGATGGGAACCGTCGCCAACGTAATCGCAAGCACCCCGGCAGAAACATTGGGGGCGGCAAAAAAGTAGAGCGTGTTGGGAATGGCGGACCCCAATAGGGCGCATGCCGTATAAAACACCAGATCCCTGGGTTTGAGGGAAATCGGTCGGCGAAACACGACGCAATACGTTATCAGAACGCCTGCACCGATCACGGATTGCCAGAATGACACACCCAGTGGATGGGCGCCCGTCTCCGTCGCCAGTTTTGCCAATGAGAAGGTGATCCCCCAGGCCGTGCCGGCGACAATCAGCACAATCCAGGCAAAAAACCGCTCGACAAAACCTTTTGTTGTCAGGCCGACAGACTCGATTTGGGTATCGGTGGTCATTCAGTGATGGCTCATTACCAGATGTATATTGAATATAAAAAGTCCCAGCGGAATTTCGCTGGGACCTTTATATTCGTCGTCCGGCGGCGGCTGATAGACCAGCTGCGCGCCTTAAAAACCTTACTCGGCGACCGAGAGATTTTCTGCGGCGACTTTACCGTTCCGGCCTTCAACCAGCTCGAACTCGACCTTTTGACCTTCGTTCAGCGTGCCCATGCCCGCTTTTTCGACAGCGGAAATATGGACAAATGCATCGCTCGAACCGTCTTCCGGCTCGATGAAACCGTAACCTTTTTGGGTGTTAAACCACTTCACTGTACCTTTAGGCATTCTTCCCTCCTCGGGATGGATATTTTTCACAACAATGACGACACCGTGTCGTACACTTAACCGATCCATGTATTTAGGAAGGAACAACAGCTCTTCATTAGAAGGTGGCTTAAGTCCGCCAACATACTGGATAACAACGTCCCTGAACGCAAAAACAATTCGCCCAGACACCACGACAAGAACATATCTCGTCCTCGGTCGTGGCGAACATAGTACAATTTGCGAAAAAAATCTACAATTCTGATGGGTTTGCAGCAACCGCCGGATACCCTTGACCTAAATCAAGGGATTCAAACAATCTTAATGATAATGTCCTAAAGAATCAGATGTCCGACCACCTTGGGCCAATGATGGGTGGGGGGAGTGTTTTTGTCTGTTGGGTTCGTATTGAGCCCGCTGCGTAGAAACGCGATAGGAGTACATGATGACCACCAGCAATATAGCCCCCCATAAAATCACCCAGCGGATCGACGCCATCACCTACATTGATGACGAACGCCGGGTTGCCGCACCGCCCTGCCCCAAAAGTGTGAAGATCGAGCTCACCGCACGCTGTAACTTCAATTGCTCGTTCTGCGCCACAGGATACAAACTCCGCGATAAACGCGATATGGACTGGGCGTTCTATCGTCGGCTGCTAACGGAATTAAAGCGCGAAGGCGTGGAAGAAGTCGGCATGTTCTATCTGGGGGAAAGCTTTATCCTGCCGTGGTTACCGGACGCCATCAAGGCGGCCAAGGACGAAGGAATCGAGTACGTCTTTCTGACCACAAACGGCTCCTTGTGCACGCCGGAGAAAGTTAATGACTGCATGGCCGCCGGTCTCGACAGCCTGAAATTTTCACTCAATTACGCGGATGAGGACCAGTTTGTCAGTATCGCCCAGGTCAAGGGATCGCTGTTTGGTGATATGGTCGACAATATCAAGGAGGCCCGACGCATTCGCGATGAAGGCGGCTACGACTGCGGTCTCTACGGCTCCTACATCCGGTATGATGGCCAGCAAGGCGACCGCATGAAGGCCATGGTTGACGAGATCGAACCGTTCCTTGATGAAGTCTACGCCCTGCCGTTGTATTCCCAGGCCGATCTGGTCAGTGTGAACGAAAAAGACCGCGGATGGGAAATCCGTGGCGGCAATCCGGGACGTGCCGATAACATGCGCCCGGCGGTTCCCTGCTGGTCCCTGTTTACCGAAGG
>JAJFIE010000113.1 GCA_021775275.1 Rhodospirillales bacterium
GATCGCGACCGTTTCCTCGCGTTCGCATTCTGCCGAAATGATCTGTTGATTGAACTGGATGGAGCTCAGGTTGCCCACTTCATTGGTGGACCTACCGCCGCCATGCTGGGCAAACCGCCGGAAGAACTTAAAGGCGTTCCAGCGTCGGACCTTTTCACGCCGGAAAGTCAACCACTCGTTGAACAACTGCTGAAAGCTGCCGATCGTGGTGAACGGATCAAAAGCTCATCCGTGAACATGATCGGCCCCAATGGCGCCATGACGCCGCCGTTCGAGATGAATGGCTATAAATTCGGTGACCTGGAAGGTCATTATTTCCTTGCCCTGCGGTCGATGAGTCAAGACGCGAAGGATGAAGAAGGGCGTGACGCATCGGGCCTGATGGGCGGGAACCGCTTTGCCGAGACTGCCGCCGAACGGGTAAAGGCCCTACAGGACTCGGGTGAGGACGTCCATCTTACGCTGGTCAATCTGCCTGAACTGGATGAACTGGTTGAGCGTCTGGATGAGGAAGCCGGCAAGGAGTTGCTGGAACGTCTGGCCACCAAGTTGCAGGCTAATTCCGTTGGTGGCGATACGGCGGGACGGATGGGTGATACGGGATTTGGCGTTGTCCATGATTCGTCCATGGACATCGAAGCCCTGCAACGACAACTGGCGGATATTTCGGTTGATGCAGACCCCGAAGGTAAAGGCCTTATGGTCGATGCCGCGACCACAGAAATTGGTGGTCCGGACCTTACCTCGGATGATATCGCCACTGGCTTGCTGTTTACCATGAACAAGTTCCGCGAAAGCGGCGATTTCACCATGGATACCCTGTGTGGCTCCCTACATACACTGGCGTCGGAGGCATCCAAATACGTCAATGTCTTCACCGAAGCAGTGGATAACGAACAGTTCGGTATCGTTTTTCAACCCATTGCTGATGCCCGGACCGGCGAAGTTCACCATTATGAGGTGCTGTCCCGGTTCAATCTGGCGGAAGGTGAATCCCCCTATCAATACATCACCTTTGCCGAAGAAACGAACCGCATCCACACCTTTGACATCGCCGTGGTGAAGAAGACCATGGCGTGGTTACGCCGCCAGCCCATCAATGCATCCCGTTATAAATTGGCCATCAATATTTCCGGTCGCTCCCTCGCCATGGATGAATACGTGAACGAACTGCACAGTATTCTGAAGGAAAACGACTGGCTTCAAGGCAAGTTGATGTTCGAGATTACGGAATCAGCCCGCATCGACGACATGCGTGCCGCCAACGGTTTCATTAACGGTATTCGTGAGCGTGGGTACGAAGTATGTCTGGATGATTTCGGTGCTGGCGCAGCGAGCTTCCAATATCTGAGTTCCATGGAAGTGGATGTGGTCAAACTGGATGGACCGGCGGTGAACAACGC
The DNA here is from genome assembly GCA_021775275.1 of Rhodospirillales bacterium. Lineage (GTDB taxonomy): Bacteria > Pseudomonadota > Alphaproteobacteria > Rhodospirillales > Casp-alpha2 > JAJFIE01. The sequence continues at coordinate 1,404 of JAJFIE010000113.1, forward strand.
CATGAATATGCCCAAGGGCCGTGCCTTCATGTCGGCGCTGACGGAGCTTTGTCACAAGTTGAATATCCATACCATCGCCGAGATGATCGAAGATATCGAGGGCCTGAAATTCTGTCGCGATTGTGGCGTCGATTATATTCAGGGATATCTGATAGGAAAGCCGAACCCGGACATCAGCACCTTCAAGGGGCTGCCTGATCCGGCTCTTTTCAGTGTAAAATAACCGATCTGTTATCATTTTGGCCACCGCAGGGATCATATGCTATATGCTTGGCCTATGAGAGCGCAGGCTGTTCTTCTTGATCTGGAAGGTGTGCTGTACCAGGACGATGCGCCTGTTGGTGGCGCATCGGAAACCCTGACGGCACTCCATGACGCCGGTATTCAGATACGATATCTCACCAACACCACGACACGTTGCCGGAAGCGGATTGTCGAACGCATGTCCGGTTTCGGATTTTCCGTAACCGAATACGAGGTATTCTCGCCCGCCATCGCTGCGCGGCGATATCTGGAATCCGAGCATCTGTCATCCGTATACCTTGCAACAGAGCCCGGTCTGTCGACAGATTTCGATGGCGTGACGCTGAATGATTATGCGCCGGATGCCGTGATTATGGGGGACCTTCATGTCCGGTTTGATTGGTCGCTGCTGGATAGATTGTTTACCATGGTGCAGGCTGGCGCCCGTCTGATCGCCCTTCACAAGAACCGTTACTGCCGCCGGGACGGGCGTATTGCCCTGGACCTGGGGCCTTTTGTCGCGGCGGTAGAGTATGCAACCGGCGTCGATGCCGTGGTCATGGGGAAGCCTGAGGCCGGATTTTTTCGGATGGCCCTCAAGGATATGAACATGGATTCCGATGATGTCATCATGGTTGGTGACGATCCTTTTTCAGATATTGGGGGCGCAAGGGATTCAGGAATTCGGGCAGTACAGGTCAAGACAGGTAAATATAAACCTCTCGATCCCGGTGAAGCCCCGGAACCCGACGCGATCATCGGCTCCATTGCGGATATTCCCGCGTTATTGGGAATTCCGCTACGATGATGCGGACTTTGTTGTCACTTTCGTTGCTTTCGGCGACTTTTGTTGCCGGTCTTGTTATGTCGATGATGACCCAGTCAGTTCCGGTTCATGCGGCGACAAAGTGCGAACGGACCACGCAATCACCCTACGTCAGCCTTGCCGTGAATTCTGGCCGGATCAATTACATCACCAACCGTAACAAGGCCGGGTTGCGTCGGCTGCATTCAGGTTCCCGATCATTTGGTGGTGACTGGTCGCCCATTGGGCTGACCCTGGCCGAACTTGGACTGGGACTGGCGGTATCCGTGCGCGCAGAGGGCACCGCAGATGGCCGGTATTGCGCAGAAATAGCCGCAGTGGAGGCGACGCTGGGTTATGACGTGATCGATGTCTTCATCGCATCGGAGTATCCGCGCGGATCGTGCCAGTACAATGCCATCCTCGATCATGAGCGACTGCATGTGATGGTTTTTCAAGATACCCTGGACCGGTATTATTCGCGGATCGAGGGCGCTTTGCGTCGTGCTGCCGATTCGGCGAAACCGATTCTGGCGCGTGACCCCGACCGGGCATCACGAAAACTTCAGGCCATCCTGGAACGTGCGGCAAAGCCACTTTTTCGCGATATCAACAAGACCCTTGATCAGGGCAATGACGCGCTGGACACCAGGGAAAACTATGAACGTGAACAGGCTAATTGCATAACGTGGTAGATCATTAAATCGTTATACTTTCTTGAATCCACGCCCTTTTTTTACAACATCTTCGCCAAATCGGTGACGCAGATCATCCATGGCGACATCCATCCGCGCTCGTCTTTCTTTGCCCGGATCAGCCAGGTCCGGGTGATCCGCTTCGCTGGCCGGAACCAGTTTCACCACGCCGATTCCAATCAGGCGAAACCTGCGTCCGTCCGCTACCTTTTCCAGCAATCTACGAGCAACG
>JAJFIE010000114.1 GCA_021775275.1 Rhodospirillales bacterium
GTGCGACCTTCGTAAACAACGCCCACATGATCCACCAGGGTTACGTTCTCACGGTTCAACCCCATGCGGATCATAAGGTTCAGACAGGCAATGCCGGCCGCACCGCCCCCGGTGGAAACGAGTTTCACATCGCTAATGTCCTTGCCCACTACACGTAGGCCGTTGAGCGCCGCCGCGCATACAACAATGGCCGTGCCATGCTGGTCATCGTGAAAAACCGGAATGCCCATGCGCTCACGGCAGCGCTCCTCGACCACAAAACAATCCGGTGCGCTGATGTCTTCCAGATTGATGGCGCCGAACGTGGGTTCCAGCGCCGTAACGATGTCCGCCAGTTTTTCCGGGTCCCGTTCATTGATCTCGATATCAAACACATCCAACCCGGCAAATTGCTTAAAAAGGACGGCCTTCCCCTCCATAACCGGTTTAGAAGCCAACGGCCCGATCGCGCCAAGCCCCAGCACAGCAGTGCCGTTGCTGATCACCGCTACAAGGTTGCTGCGATTGGTCAGGTTTCCTGCCTGGGATGGATCGTCAACGATGGCTTCACAGGCGAATGCAACACCCGGCGAGTACGCCAGGGCCAGGTCACGTTGATTGCCGAGAGGTTTGGTCGCTGAAATTTGCAACTTTCCCGGTCTCGGGTAGCTGTGATAGTGCAGCGCCATATCTTTCAGGGTTTCTTGGTCGGCCATGTCGTCGATCCCCATTTATTCCGAACAGTTGCTCTGAACAGAGAATTTTTTGTGTAGATTATCGCCACTCTGTTGTATTGCCTCTAAACAGGCCCGCCGCCAGAAACCACGATCATCAATTGCTTTGTCTGGAGTATCCCCGAATGAGTGCAGCCCTGTCCAGCAATCGCGGTGCGGTTCCATCAATTATAGGTCATCGCGGTGCATGTGGGCACGCGCCGGAGAACACACTTTCATCAATCTGCAAAGCTCACGATCTTGGCGCTACATGGATCGAATTTGATGTGAAGATTACCGCCGATGGCGAGGCTATATTGTTCCATGACAATACATTGGAGAGAACAACGGACGGCGTCGGGAATGTGGCTGACTTCTCCCTCGCGGATATCCGGGAGCTTGACGCTGGTTCATGGTATTCCGAGACGTTTGCCGGTGAACCTGTTCCGACGCTGGTTGACGCAATCCGGCTGCTCTCTGATCTATCCCTGGGGGCCAACGTGGAAATCAAGCCGGTTGAAGGTTTGGAGATAGAAACGGCAGAGGTTGTGTGCCGGGTTATCACGGATCATTGGCCACAGGATAAAACTCTGCCATTGATGTCGAGTTTCAAGGATGCGTGCCTCACAGTGGCTCGTGATCAACTGCCTGAATGTGATCGTGCGCTTCTTGTTCTGGAAGTGCCGGACGACTGGCGTGCGCGGGCAGTTAAATCGGATTGCAGCGCCGTGCATGTATGGTTCGAGCCGTTAACCCAGGATCAGGTCTTAATCATCATGGAAGCAGGGTACCCGGTTCGCAGTTTTACAGTGAACGAGCCGGATACTGCAAAGCGGCTGTTGGATTGGGGTGTGGAAAGCATCATTACCAACTTTCCAGAAAGGTTCTAGCCAGCGTCAGAGCGTCGTATAGCAACGGTCTTCTGATACAGCCCGCCAAAGTAAGTCTCCGTATGCCACAAGAAGGCATCCGGGTCATCGGCATAGTCAGATATAGTGTGTTGGCATAGCTCTTTTGCGAACGGTTCAAACAAATCGAAGATCACCATCATCAGGGGTTTCAGGGGGTGTAGCCAATGCGGTTGGTGGTAATCAACAAATACAGCCTTGCCGCCTTCTTTGACATGACCCAGTAGCGTGTTGACCACGGCACGCTTGTAATCGCTTGGCACTTCATGCAGCAGGAAGAAACTGGAAACCATATCCTTGGGCGTTGTGCGCACCGTTGCCGCATCGCCTAAACGGACAATGGCTTCGGGAAAATCGCGGAGTTTTTCCCGACATCTTCCTGCTTGTACTGGCGCGACTTCGACTACTTCGAGTTGGTTAGAATGGGTGAGTTTTGCGGCAATCTCGGTGATCAGAGTGCCGTAAACATGGGCTGCCTGGAGAACCGTGGCGCCCGGATCAATCTCTGTCAGCAAGGCTTCCTTCAGGCGATGACCGTTTCCCCACAGGATCAGTTCGACAACGATTTCGCGGTCCAATAACCGGACGTTCCGTGGGTTGAGATAGGCCCAGTCATACACGTCGTGCATATAGGCGGGCACGTCTGTCGGCGAGGGCCGGATTAACTCCGATGTTTTCATCGGAGCAACTTTGAGGGCATCAAATGGGGCCATGATTATTGCTCCTTTTGGATATTGGTTTTTATCACCGTTACAATCGTGTCCATCCAGGATTGCTGTCCACTGACCGGTTCCGGATTATCAGGAATGATCCAGTTGGCACTCGTTCCGCCCGCTTGCCACCACTGATATTCATCGTGGCGGATATCATCGACTGCAAACGGCGCCCGCTTACCGGACGCATAACGTCCACCCTCCCAGCGACCCAGGTGGGCTGATACCGCAACAACACCCGGCGCCAGGGTGGGGGTTACCATTGCTGTTGCCGTCACCTCGCCGATTCGGGATTTGATGGTGATCGCATCCCCTTCGGAAATCTCTCTTTCGCTGGCCGTGACAGGGTTTATCCATACCGGATTGTCGTGATGGATTTCATTCAGCCACCCACCGTTTCCAGTATTCGACAGAACATGCACATTTAACTTGAAAGTAGTGAGGATCAACTCATCACCCTTCATTTCCGAGTGTCCGGGAATCGCCACATAGGTCGGCAGGGCCGGTAACCCCTTCGCCGCCAGAATAGGCGAATACAGCTCGAAGTGTCCTGATTTATTGAGCTTGCCGGGGGCGAAGCCTTCATAGATAGCATCGCCGATCTTCTGACCAACGTATCCCGTGGAGGCGCCGGGTATATCGGAATATCCTGCCTCCAGAGCTTCAGTCTCGCTCTCGGCGCCGGCTACCATCCAATTCCAGTAAACGCCTGTTTTCTGGTCCAGAATGACGCCGTCCACGGCCAACGTCTCCTCCGGAACCTCGCGTCGGTACGCATTATAGACCGGCGCAGCTTTTTCATCATGCCAGACACCGCGTTTTTTCAGACCCCTGAAGCCGCGGGCCTGCTTCTTCACCACTGGCGTGAGCTTGCAAACCTTCTCGATGAATTTATCGGCCGACTTGAAGCCGAGCGGCATACCCATCCTTTCGGCCAATTCAAGGCATACATCCTTGAAATCTCGGGTCTCACCTTGCGGGACTACCAACGGCTGGCGGAGCGCGTATTCAGGAATCTGATTGGGCGATACGGCATCCTCAATATCGTAACGTTCGAGATATGTGGCGTCAGGGAGGATCAGGTCCGCCAGCGCCGCTGTTTCGTCGTAAAAGGGCGTCACGGCAACGGTATACGGAAGCAGAGTTTCGTCTTTCAGTATATTTATCATATCCTGCGTATTCGCGTTCGCATAGGCAGGATTGTGGTGATACCACATGTAAACGCCGGGGCGTTCCTCACCCGTCTTGATGCGGCTCAAAACCTTGTGACCGGCGCCAAACTCCGGCAATGCCACGTCATGATCAGTGTCGATAAACGCCAGTTTTCTTGCTTCGGGCTTGTCCTCGGGGCCTGTCGGATAAATCCATGCAGGTGCAACGGCCCGACAGCGTCCGCCGGGGATGTCGATGTTGCCGGTAATAGCGCAGAGCATCTGGATTGCGCGTTCTGTTTCAACCCCGTTGTAGTGAGCAGCGGCGCCCCGGGAGCTGATCACACAGGCCGGTTTCGTGGTCGCGAATTCACGGGCAACATCCCGGATTTGTTGTGCCGTGACTCCACTTATTTCCTCTGCCCACTCAGGTGTATAGTCGGTGAGATGATTTTTCAGGGTGGCGATTTTGTCAGACCGGGTTGCCGTCGCATTATCGTTGACCAGACAGAAATCCATAAACTCTTCGCCGCGGCCCAAGTATAAATCTTCAGTCATCACCACGTTGCACATTGCCAGGACGACCGCCAGATCAGTCCCCGGCTTGACCGGTAGCCACAGGTCAGAATTTGCGGCGGTATTGGATAGTCTGACATCGAAGGTTACCATCTTGAGTCGATTGTCCACGGCGGATACGGCAAGTCGTTTGGCAAGCGAGACGAAGTTGGTGTGGGCTTCAAGGACATTGCTGCCGAAGTTGAGGATGAATTTGGTGTTGTCGATATCCCAGTTGTCGATGTTCGCACCCCATGTCAGCTCATGGGCACTCCAGCGGGCGCTCTGTTGTTGGCAAGTCTGTTTGATGATCGAAGCCGTGCCGTAGGTAGCCAGGAAAATATCGTCGATCAGCTTCTCGGCGCTCGCAGAAATCCACCCATGGTGAAAGACAAATTTTTCCGGGGTACCATCATCACGGAGCTTCTTGAGGCGATCAGCGAGTTCAGTGAGCGCCTCGTCCCATGAAATTTGTTTCCACTCTCCTGCTCCACGTTCGCCGGTGCGCATGAGCGGGTGCAAAATACGGTCGGGATCGTAGATTTTTGACGCACCGGTCTGACCCTTTGCACATATTGTTCCCTGGTTTCTGATGGAGGATGGCTGTCCTTCGATTTTGACGAGCCGTCCGTCATCAAGATAGCCGAGGATCGCGCAACGGCTGGGGCATTGCCCACAGATGCTGGGCAATGCTTCGAGTTTATTTCCGCTGAGATGAGAATAGCCTTCGCCTCCTTGTTTCAGCACCTCCTCATTTTCAGCCAAAGCCGTGTGAACAGGGAGTAACGATGAGCCTGCCGACGCAACACTCAATTTGAGAAAATTTCTACGGTCAACCATGGTTTTCTCCATGTATTGCTAGAGTGCAGCCGGGGCAGATATCTGACCGGCAATAACGAGGGTATAGCGCAAGGCAAAGCCACCGATAAGGATAGCCACTGGCGAAATGATTTCGAGTGGAACGTGAGACCTGAATTTTCGCCCATGCAGAAGCTTGGGGGCCATCTGGAAAATTTCGATGAAAAACGGGATCAAGAGTCCTACAACAACAACCAGGCCCCAGAATGGGAGGGCAAGCTGTCCACCCGGCAGGATCGTATCCATGGCATATCTGACATCACCAATGGTCAATTGACCGAACAGGAGGAACAGGAAGACAACCATTAGCTCGCCGCCCAGCAACACAGCATCAGATGTGATCAACAGATAGGTGCTGTTTTCATAATCATTTCGGATAGCAGGATCACTGCTTTTTCGCCGGAAGAAAACCCCTGCCAGAATGATGCTCGCAACGCCGGAAGAAAGGGCAGACAAAACAAAAAGTGCGGCCAGGATGGGTGAGTTCCACAATGGACGTGCCGGCATTGCACCCAACATGACAGCAGTATAGATGGCGACCCCGATACCTAGGGGCACGCATACCCAGGCCAAACCACGCCTGATTGGCGCCAGTCGGTCGCCGGGGGCCGCCGAGGGCAGCATGAAGGTCATCGCATACAGCACACTGAGGATGATGAATATGTTTAAAAACCACGAACCAATGGACATCGGCGATAAGTTGATCAGATGGAACAGGTTCAGGGCCCGGAAGGGTTGCCCCAGTTCGAAGACGATCAGGAACGTGCCCAGCATAACCGGGAGAGGCCCGATCAATGCGCCGCAACGGGCAATAGCAAAACGCGATGAGCCAAACCCTCCCTTACGCAAAAGCACTGATCCGCTGACACTTACGGCGCCGGCGCCAAGTCCGGCCAGGAAAAAGTAGGCAATGACAGGTAAACCCCAGGGCACTTCATACATGACTACCTTCTCCCCTTTTCCTTGCGGTGGGTCGTGACGCGAACGTCGTACCAACCACGTTTATTTTCGTGTTCGTCGGAATGGTCCGCGCCGATGTAATAGACTTGCGGTTCCGTTCCTTTCCCGGGTCTGAGCACGGTTACCGGATTAGTCTCCACCAGACGGGAAATCTCGCTCGTCGGATCGCTGATATCACCGAAGATGCGAGCCCCGCCGATGCACGAATTGACGCATGAGGGAACGAGCCCCTTGGAAACACGGTGAATGCAGAAATCACATTTATCAGCGACTCCTGTAACGGGATTAAGGAAGCGCGCATCATAGGGACAAGCCTGGATGCAATACTTGCAACCGATGCACTGGCCGCTATCGACGACGACGATGCCATCCTGTTCACGCTTATAGGTGGCTCCCGTTGGACAGACATCGACGCATTGCGGATGGCGGCAGTGATTGCATAGCCTCGGCAGGAAGTTTCTTGATACGTTCGGATAGGTGCCTTTTTCGGTGTACTCGACCCACGATCGTGTAACTCCTAGGGGGACATCAAACTCGGCTTTGCAGGCAACACTGCATGTGTGACAGCCGATGCATTTCCGCGTGTCGATAAGCATGGCATATTGCTTTGCCCGCCTTTCACTTGCATCCGGCGTCGTCGCCTTGGAGGACAATCCATACGTCGCCGCCGCTACAGTAGAAACGCCAGCGCCAGCAATAATTTTCTGTACGAAATTCCTGCGGGTTGTTTCGTGTTTGTCCTCTTTGGTCATAACGGGCTCCTGAACGTGTGGGTCCGAATGGAAGTCATGGATTATTCCTTGCTTGAATCTGTTTTCTTAAAGGCGTCCTTGCGCACATCGACCGGGCGGTGGACCAGGTTATTGTGGCATTCGATGCAGGTTTTCTGCTCTTCCAGGGCAAGCTTGTGGGCGTTGACGCCACGATCACGCTTGAACTTGATTTCGCTTTCGATGTGGCAGGTTCGGCAGGTGTTGCCGTCATATTCAAACATCCGGTCGCGTACCCGGTAAGCGGTGGCGGCTCGTGGCGGAATCCAATCACCCGCCCGTTCGGCGTCGCGGTCGCGGAAGTGTCCAAACAAATCTGTGAAGCTGAGAAAATGTGTGTAGGCGTACGTGGTGTTCCACCAACCTTCGGGAAGATGGCAATCGACACAACTGGGTTGAGATTCGATGGGGGCCTCTTCGGATGCATGGGGGCGCGTCGCCGTTAATCTGATATCGGGGTTGAACTCCCAATCAAGGTGGCAGTAATTACAGACAGCGTCCTGGGCGATAAAATTTCGGGTTACCGGTTCGTAGGCAAATATCCAGCCGATGATCAGGACAATGACAACCGCGATGGCTGCGTTGATAATCCGCCGATACTTAAAGAGGTTAAAGAAGATGTCCACGGTAGCCCCCTTGTTGTTTGTGTCGTTTCTCGGCGTTTGAGGAGGGAAGGCTCGTGTCCGGCCTGTTGCCAGACCGGACACGCCCACTTATCAGCCCGGATTAATCGAGCTTGGTTGCTTCAATGTCGGCCTTCGCACCGAACCCGATTGTCATCGGGAACGACACATGGTGGCCGCGAGTAGTGATGTTATCGTCGTGCGTGGCGAATCCGAAGGTATAGACACCGCCTTCGACCAGGGCCTTGTCATCAGGATTTGTCAGACCCAGTTTGCGGGCCCATACCACCGTCCAGACGCCGTCTTTCCAGACACCCTTGGAACGATTGTTGTCGGCGGCGGATCCTTTGGAGTCCTCGCGGCTGACCAGATATTTGGGGATCAGATCCCCTTCTTTCCAATCAACGTTGGCATCAAAAGGAACTGCGTTTGTTTCACGGATCAGGGTCGTTTCCATTTTACGAATGTCTTCGATTCTGACGGACTTCTTGCCGACCTTGCTCTCGTCGAACATGTACTTCGGCTCTTGCGTTTTCTTGTTCACGTTTGAGCTGAAGGGGTTCTTGCCGGCATCACTGTTGCGATATTCAAGAACATAGAAGTCATCTGACATGCCGACCGGGTTGGACCGGTGACCACGCCATTGCATCAGGTCCAGGAAACCACCGGCGGCCTTGATTGCGGCGATTTCTTCCTGGGTTTTACCCATGTCCCACGATGCATTTTCGTCGGTGCGCGTTGAGGGAAGATATTTGCGCACGTCTTTTTTCTTCAAAGCCTTGAACAGCGGGTTATCCATGACTTCTGCCTTGGATGGACGGTCCGGATTATCGCGCTGGCCATCGTGGCAGGATACCCAGCAACCCTGGGTGGCGAAGTTTTCGACCGATCCGTCGTCGATCATCATCGACATGCGATCTTCATAGATGCCCGGTTGCTCACCATCCTGGACGACTTCGTCCAGTTTCGGATAGCCGAATGCCTTCCATTCCTCGCCGTTGTAACGCAGATAGGGATGGGCCGTCCCTGCGTAGTCGTTCAGGGTTTTCCACTGAAAGCGGAAATAGGCGTCTTCGCTGTCATAGGCGACCTGGAATTTAAGGTCGATGACGCCGTTCTTGCCTTCGACGGGCATTGGCTCGAGGTCGTTTTCAACGACGAGCTTATTGCCCATCTCTTCTTCCTCGTTCAAATGGCAGGCGGTACAGGCCTGACCTTCGATCGTCTGTAGATTAGCCCGTTTGTGTTCGGGACTGCGGAGCCACTGGTAGGTCGCTTGACCGGGCCAGAATAACTTGATGGTTTTTGTTGGGACGCTGGACCAGTCAACATCTGCGACACCGGCCAGCGCGCTGCCTCCACCCATGGTGACGGTAATGCCGAAAATCCCTGCAATCAGTGGCAGAGACCCAAAGGCGAATTTTTTTCTGCGATTATCAGATTTCATAGTTCCGCTTCCTTCTTCCTGACTTCATTTGACATAAAAATACCCAAGGCGAAGCCTATGGCGTTGATTACTTTAGATAATTCTAATTCTAGCATTCCGGAGGTTTGCGGCTATGACTTAGATCAAGCGTTACTTGCGGAGATTGCATGGCTGTCATGTGCCATTCTTACTCAGGACTGGATGGCAATGACGAATAAGGGGACAATGGGATTGATTCGCCCCTTCAATTGCCGGAAAGCGCCTGGGCCACCATGAACGTCGTTTTCTTCGCCATCGTCGCTATCGCGTTCGCGATAGCCGCCATTCGCCAGCTTGGGTGGGGCGGGCTGGCGGATGATGCGCCCATGGCGGTGCTGGGCAATGCCATGATCGAGTCAGCCAGCGGGGCGGTTGAACTGGCCATTGGACTGGTCGGGGTCATGGCGCTGTTTTTGGGTCTGATGAAGGTGGCGGAGAAAGGTGGGTTGCTGGTTATTATTGCCCGTCTCGTACGACCGCTCATGGTCCGTTTGTTTCCTGATATTCCATCGGATCATCCGGCCATGGGTGCGATGATCCTGAACATGTCGGCCAACGCGCTGGGCCTTGGCAACGCGGCGACGCCGTTTGGTATCCGCGCCATGCAGCAACTGGATACGCTGAACCGTCACAAGGGAACGGCGACCAACGCCATGATCCTGTTTCTGGCCATCAATACATCATCGGTGACACTGTTGCCGACCGGGGTTATCGCCC
>JAJFIE010000115.1 GCA_021775275.1 Rhodospirillales bacterium
GGCCTACGAGGTTTCGGCGGTGGCCCAGGCGGCCATGCGCAAGGATCTGACCCAGGCGGCCAAGAGCCTCGGCAACACGATGGACCCGCAGGAAGTGACGCTGCGTCTCACGGGAATACTTGAGGGACGTTATAAAGACAGCAACGTGCGCATCCTGCCCGGTCAGCCGGACGACCCGATCATCTCCTGGGCCCTGCGCACGCGTACGCCGGTCGTCGTGCGCGACATGCACAAGGAAGAGCGTTTTGGGCCGCGTTCGGCGAAGCACCAGTTCCGCTCGGCCTTGGTCGTTCCGCTCAACGTTATGAAGCGTCCCTACGGCTTCGTACGCCTGGAATCCTCCCGGGCCGAGGCCTACTCCAACGACGATCTGCGCGCCGTGGACCTCGTCGCCACGATGGCCTCGCTGACTCTCGAGAACATCCAACTTCACGGTGAGGTGGACCATCTAGCCTCGACCGACGCGCTGACGCAGTTGTTTACCCAGCGGGTGTTCCGGGAGCGGCTTAAGGAGGAATTGCTGCGCGCCGGCCGCTCTCAGACTCCGTTGTCGGTGATCATGGCCGATATCGACCATTTCAAGAAATACAACGACACCTTCGGTCACCAGGCCGGAGACGAACTCTTGCGGACTCTCAGCCGCATCCTCGCCAAGCATACGCGGCCGGTCGATTGCGTCGCGCGTTATGGGGGCGAGGAGTTCGGGATCGTCCTGCCCAATATGGTCCGCGACCAGGCGGTCGAGCTCGCGAACCGCATCCGCGTGGCCGTGCAGTCGGAGCCGTTCATGTTCCAGGGGCGGCGCACGAGCGTGACGATGAGTTTTGGGGTCGCGGCCTTCCCGCAGGACGCTACCTCCCAGAGCCAGCTGGTACGGGCGGCCGACGAAAAGCTTTACCGTTCGAAGTCCGGGGGGCGCAACAAGGTGACCGGATGACGATCGGATTTCACGCGCTCGCCGCCGCCCTGATGCTGCTGCCCTCGGCCGCGGTCTGGGTCGCTTGGCCGCGCCGTCGTCGGGCGTCGTGGATCGCGGTCGCCGGGGCGCTGGCTGTCAGCATTGGTCTGATTCATGTGGTTGGTGTTTATGTGTCCGTACCGTTGTTTCTGATTTACTACATCCGGTTTCTTGGCCGTCACTCATGGTTTCTGACGCTGAGCATTTCGCTTGCGACGCCGGTGGTGACGTTCCTGTTCTTTGATATTGCTCTTCGAATCGTGCTGCCCAAAGGCTACACGGAACCATTATTTTATCCACTCTACGACATACTCCTATAGGTACTTCCCCATGGCGGCAATTGCTGCCGACGCTACGGATTCGCCTCTAAAGCTTCAGAAAGCGTGACTGAAATGGAAACACTACAACTCCTTATGGGTGGCTTTGTCATCGCATTCGAGCCGATGAATCTGGGGCTGATGGTTCTTGGTGTGACTGTTGGCCTGTTTATCGGCGCCATGCCCGGTCTGGGGTCCGTCAACGGGGTGGCCATTTTGCTTCCCATGACGTTCCTTGTCCCGCCCACATCCGCGATCATCTTTCTTGCCGCCATTTACTACGGCGCCATGTACGGTGGTGCGATCAGCTCAATCATGCTGGGCATACCCGGGGCCTCGACGGCCGTGGCGACAACCTTTGATGGCCGACCTCTTGCGCTGAAAGGCCAGGCGGATAAGGCACTGATCGGCGCCGCCGTTGCATCGTTTGTTGGTGGCTCGATTTCCATCGTCCTGTTTACCCTGTTTGCCCCACCACTGGCGGACTGGGCGCTGGCGTTTGGTGACCCGGAACTGTTTGCGTTGATGATGATGGCGTTTGCCACATTTGTCGGATTATCGGGCGACGATATTCCGAAGACTTTGTTTTCCATTTGCATCGGACTGGTGCTCAGTTCCGTCGGCCTGGACATCATGAGTGGAGAGCCCAGGCTCGTATTCATGGACATAGTTGGCTTCATGCATGGCATTAATTTTCTCGTATTAGCCATTGGTATTTATGGCATTGGTGAGATGCTTTGGACTATTGAGACCAGTCGGGGCGATCTAACGATGTCCAAGGCGGTCATCTCGGTTGAGCGCATCATCCAGCATTTGAAAGAGCTGCTTGGCACATGGGCCACCATGATCATGGGCGCCGTTGTCGGATTTTTTGTCGGTATCCTGCCCGCTGCGGGCGCAACCCCGGGGGCCTTGATGGCCTACGGGTTTGCCAAGACATATTCGAAAGAGCCCGGTGAGTTTGGCAAAGGCAAAATCGAAGGCGTCGTTGCGCCGGAATCCGCCAACAATGCTGCGTCCACCGGCGCCATGCTGCCCATGATGACGCTCGGTATTCCCGGCTCACCTACCACGGCGATCCTGCTCGGCGGCATGGTGATCTGGGGACTGGTGCCGGGACCGATGCTGTTTCTGGAACAGAAAGAGTTTGTCTGGGGGCTGATCGCCAGCCTTTATGCGGCCAATCTGTTTGGCGCGGTTATCAATATCGCCTTTATTCCGGTATTCCTGTGGGTGCTGCGGATGCCCTTTACCATCCTAGCGCCGCTGATCTTCGTTCTGTGCATCGTGGGCGGGTATGCGCCGCTCCAGTCCATGCACGATGTCTGGTTGATGCTGATCTTCGGCGTGGTCGGATTTTTGATGCGCAAGCTGGATTATCCCATGGCGCCAGCCGTGTTGGCCATTGTGCTGGGACCACTGGCCGAGCCGTCTCTGCGCCAGTCGCTATTGATCTCAGATGGCGATGTGACGGTATTTTTTACCCGGCCCATTTCCGGAACTTTCATGGCCTTTGCGATCTTTCTTCTGGTGATGCCCATAGTCCAGGCGATCCGGCGTCGACTAAAGGCGAGATGATGCGAAGGGACGGGTATGAATTCCCGCGAGGTTCTGTAACGGCGATTGAATTGGGAGTTGCCTAAATTTTTCTCTGGTGTATGGTATACCACAGAATGAATATTGGCGGATAACAGGGGTTTTTTGAAACTCGACTGACGCTACAGGGGAAACAGGGAAGGACGTTGGACGATGGCTGATACGGCAACAGACACACTCGCCCGGAAAGACAAATCAGGTGATATGATTTCGGGCGGTCATCTGGTCGCAAAGGCGCTGAAGAACGAGGGAGTGGATACCATCTTCACGCTCTGCGGTGGACACATCATTGATATCTATGATGGGTGCCTCGATGAAGGTATTCGCATCGTTGATGTGCGCCATGAGCAGGTCGCCGCCCATGCGGCGGACGGGTATGCCCGCCAGACCGGCAAACTCGGCTGTGTAGTGACCACCGCCGGTCCGGGCTGCACCAATGCCATTACCGGCGTCGCCACGGCCTTCCGTTCGGAAAGCCCGATCATTCATATCGGCGGACAGGGATCGTTGACCCAGCACAAGATGGGCTCGCTCCAGGATTTGCCCCACGTGGACATCATGTCGCCGATCACCAAATTCGCTGCGGGTGTGCGATCAACCGAACGTGTTGCCGATATGGTTTCCATGGCCGCGCGGGAAGCCTTTAACGGGGCCTATGGTCCGTCCTATCTGGAAATCCCCCGCGATGTGCTCGACCGCGAAATTCCGCTCGATAGCGCCGTGATCCCCAAACCGGGGGCCTACCGTGCGTCGGTCAAATCTATCGGCGATCCGGCCGATATCGAAAAACTGGCCGATATTCTGATCAAGGCCGAGCGTCCGGCCATGCTGTGCGGCTCGCAGGTCTGGATGTCGCGTGGCCACGAGCAGGCCATCGAACTGGCCCGTACGTTGAACATCCCCATGTACACCAATGGCGCGTCGCGTGGTTTGCTGGCCCCGGGCGATACCCACTATTTCAACCGCACCCGCAGTTCCGCCTTCGCCAAGGCCGATGTTATCGTCATTGTCGGCACACCCTTCGACTTCCGTATGGGGTACGGCAAGCGTATCAGTCAGGACGCCACCCTGGTGCAGATTGATCAGGATTACCGAACCGTCGGCAAGAACCGTGACATTTCATTGGGCCTGGCTGGCGATCCGGGCTCGATCCTTGGCGCCGTGCTCGACGCCACCACAGGTCGTACGGATAACGGCGCCTCCGGGCGTACGGAATGGATGGATGGCCTGCGGGCGGAAGAAGGGGCCAAGTACGAAAAACTGCTGCCCATGTTCAAGTCTGACGACGACCCCATTCACCCCTACCGCCTGGCCTACGAGATCAACGAGTTCCTGACCGAGGACACGATTTATATCGGCGACGGCGGCGATATTGTCACCATCTCTGCGCAGGCTGTCGAGCCACGCGGTCCCGGCAACTGGATGGACCCGGGGGCGCTCGGCTCACTTGGTGTCGGCACCGGTTTCGCCATGGCCGCCGGTCTGGCCCACCCGCAAAAGGAAGTAGTGTGCCTCTACGGTGACGGCTCCTTCGGCATGACAGCGTTTGATATGGAGACAGCCAACCGTTTTGGCGCACCTTATGTCGCCATTGTCGGCAATAACTCGCACATGAACCAGATTCGCTATGGCCAGATCGCCAAGTATGGTGAGCAACGCGGCAATGTCGGCAACAAGCTGGGTGATGTGCCGTTTAGCAAGTTCGCCGAAATGCTCGGCGGTTATGGCGAAGAAGTCACCGAGTCAGGGCAGATCGGTCCGGCACTGCAACGCGCGCGTGAGGCGGTAAAGCGGGATGGTAAATCAGCGGTGGTCAATGTATGGGTTGACCCCAACGAGTACGCGCCGGGGACCAAGGCCCAGACCATGTACAAATAAGACGCGTGGGGAGCGGCCCTGTCAGGCGGCCTGCTCCTCTACAGGGGAAAATGAATACTCTAACGAGGATCGAATGGAAAAAGCACTTTCCGGCGTCAAAATTCTGGATATGACGCATGTTCAATCGGGACCGACATGCACGCAATTGCTGGCGTGGTTTGGCGCCGATGTCATTAAAGTAGAAAGGCCCGGCGTCGGTGATGCGACCCGCAAGCAGTTGGTCGATGTACCCGGTGCGGACAGTCTGTATTTCACCATGCTCAATCACAACAAGCGAAGCGTGACCCTGAATCCCAAGTCGGAGAAGGGCGCCGAGATTTTTACCAAACTCATCAAGCATTGCGATGTGATGGTGGAAAATTTTGCCCCCGGTGCGCTGGACCGAATGGGATTTAGCTGGGAACGCATTCAGGAAATCAATCCGCGCATGATCTATGCCTCGGTCAAGGGCTTCGGACCCGGCGCCTATGCAGATTGCAAGGTTTATGAAAACGTCGCCCAATGTGCCGGGGGTTCGGCATCGACAACGGGCGATATTGGTGGAATCCCCATGGTGACGGGCGCTCAGATCGGCGACTCAGGCACTGGACTTCATCTCGCACTTGGTATTGTCACAGCCCTCTATCACCGGACCCATTCGGGCAAAGGGCAACGCGTTGAATGCGCCATGCAGGATGGTGTGCTCAATCTCTGCCGGGTCAAATTACGTGATCAGCAGCGTCTCGCTGCCGGTCCGCTCACGGAATATTCGCAGCATGGCCAGGACATCCCCTTTGGCGAGGCGACGCCACGCGCAGGGAACGATTCCGGTGGCGGCCAGCCGGGACGAATTTTGAAGTGCGAGGGATGGGAGACCGATCCCGACGCCTATACCTATTTCATCACCCAGGCCGCTGCGTGGCCAAAAATTTGTGATGTGATCGGCAAGCCTGAATGGAAAGAAGATCCCGACTACGCCACGCCTGCGGCCCGTCTGCCGAGGCTTGATGACGTGTTCGGAACTATTGAAGCGTGGACCATGACCAAGAACAAGTTTGCGGTCATGGAAATCTGCAATCCCCTCGACATTCCGGTCGGACCGATCCTTAGCATGAAGGAAATTGCCGAGGACCCAAGTCTTCGTGAAACCGGTACCATTGTAGAAGTGGATCACCCTGAGCGGGGCAAATATCTGACGGTTGGCAACCCCGTCAAGTTGTC
>JAJFIE010000116.1 GCA_021775275.1 Rhodospirillales bacterium
CATGATGCGACCAGATCAGCCACGTCACTGCGTTGCTCCATGAAGCTCAATGCCGTCGCCACGTCATACAAAAACCATGTGACGCCGCAATCATCGAAATCGATCACCCGTGTGTCGCCCTCGAACAATAACAGATTGGCCAGCCGCAAGTCAGCATGGGCCAGCCCGAAATTAGATGCGCTCTTACCGAATAAATCCAGACGCTCTTTCAGTCTGGCGGACAGACGTTCAAGGATGGTTGTACCTTCGTCATTCAGGTGGGGCTCGTCCTGCCAATGACCCCAAAGCGGGTTGTTGGGACCAAAACTGGTTTCCCAGTCCCACTGATGGCGCTCAAACGGTTGTCTGGGCTGATAGCCGCGCGCATGGGTGTGCATGCGCCCGGCGACTTCACCCAGAACCTCGAAAGGCCCGATCAGATCACCATCTTCGTCCGGCTCCGTTCCCTCCAGCCATTCGAACAAAACCACCTTGCGTGGATTGGGCAGGTCTTCGCGGTGGATGGTGTGAATCAGGTGGCCGTCCTTACCCGCGGTCGGCGTCGCGGTCGGAACGCCTGCGTCGGCCGTTAGTGCGGCCATCCACTCCAGCTCACACTCGATGGCGCGGTCCGTATGATAAGCTTCACGATGAACGCGGAGCGCATATCGCTCGCCACCTTCGGGGGTATCGACCCGGTAGGTTGTGTTTTCCGAATGATTGATCAGTGTAAACGTCGCCTCATCAGGCAAGCCATACTGATGCCGGGTTTCACGCGCCAGATTATGCAGACGCCGCAGAAGCTCTTCTTCGGGTAAATCACCATGAGCCGACATGTGTTTGGCGTCCTTCTGGTTTGGTATCAGGCCGCAGAAGCCGACTGCTGGTTTTGCGGCTGACCCGTGGGCAGGAAGTCGGATTTCATCAACGTTCCGGCTTTGGGTCGCGATCCCATCAGTTCCTTGCGGGCCTGACCGACAGCGGTATCCATACGGTTGAGGATTTCATCGCACATATCGCGGTCGCACAGAAGCCCCGGCTTGAACTGTAGTATCCGGGGGTCGAGGGTCGAGAAAATAGCCCAGACGCCATGATCGTAGAGCGCCTTCATAACGTACATGGCGCCTTCCGGGTGATCGAACTCCAACCCCATGACCGTAGCGCGCTGGCGAACGCCGACAAAGAAATCCGGATAGTTGGCCTGAATGAGACGCAGACCGTACCCTAAGTGTCGCGAAATATACTCGACCATGGATTTGACTTCCGGGCGCTGGCAGATTTCAAGAACCTTTGCCGCAGCAATACAGCCCAGTTCCGCACCACCGAACGTGGTCATATGCGCGAAACCGTCTTCGCTCAGCCAACCGGCATATTTTTCGCTGACCACGGTGGCCGCGATGGGGTAGACGCCGCCCGAAAGGCCCTTGCCGGTGACCAGAATATCCGGGATTACGCCATAGGTGTCGATACCCCATAAATCGCCGCACCGGCCCAATCCGGTCTGCACTTCGTCGGCGATATAGAGCGCGCCGGTCTTGGTGCACATATCACGCACGGCCTGAAGATACCCGTCCTGCGGCATGGGAAAACCATAGGTCGCCGGGATGGTTTCCATGATAACACAGGCGGCGTCACCCTTCATGACTTCGCGTTCCATGGCGTCGAGATCATTGAAGGGAACCTGAATAAACTCTTCTTCCGAGCCTTCACTGAGGAAGATTTTTGAGAAACGCTGATCGCCGGTCTTCACAGCAAGACCCGTATGCCCGTGATAGGCGCGAACGATGGAGATAATCTTCTTCCGCTGTGTTGCGTGTCGCGCTGTCTTCAGGGCGATATCAATGGCCTCGCCGCCACCGGAGGCGTAGATGGTGTATTTCAGGTCACCCGGCGTACAGGCTGCCAGCATTTCTGCCACTTTTGTGCGCATCAGTGACGGGAAGTGATGGTTGCCGATGTCGAAGTGTTTCATGCCTTCGGTGACGGCAGCGACAACCTCGGGGTTTCGGTGGCCCAGGCTATACGTGCCGCCATTCAGGTGACAGTCGATCAGCCGTTTTCCATCCATGTCCCACAGGTAATATCCTTCACGCCGGTCAATTACCAGATCAACACCGAACCGTTGCCAGTCCGATGTTTTTCCCGGGTTCCAGAATTCCTTGGATTTATCGAGAAAGTCCTGTTTCGCCTGGCTCATCAAACCCTCCTGGAGTGTGAAGAAAATGATACCGGAAACACGGATTTACAACTTGACCGGCGAAGGCATATTTTTGACATCCCACGGTTCGGGAAACGGGTGAGTTTCGGTTGACCAATGTGACGATTTGACCCATTTTCGGCGCCATGGGCCATGGAAACGAGTACGGTGTCTTATGTCATTGGATTCTAGAGAACTTCGCTTCGCCTTGGGGAATTTCCCTACCGGCGTAACCGTCATTACGTCGGTGACGGACAGTGGTGAGTTGCTGGGCGCAACGGCGAACTCCTTCAGCTCGGTATCGCTCGACCCTGCGCTGGTTCTGTTCTCTCTGGACCGTGGCGCCTTTAGCCTCGACGCTTATCAGAAAGCCGGTGTGTTTGCCGTCAACATTCTGTCACTGGACCAGCAGGAACTGTCGAGCCGCTTCGCCAGGGCGCTGGGTGACAAGTGGGAAGGTATCGAGTACGAGACCTGGGAGACGGGCTCACCGATTTTCCCGGGCACCCTGGCAACGTTCGACTGCCGCGTGTGGAACACCTACGACGGCGGCGACCACGTTATTTTCGTGGGTGAGGTTCTGCAGATGTCACGCGACGCCAATGCCGCCCCGTTGATCTTCTTCCGTGGCCAGTACGGTGCGTTGGCGCCTACGCACTAATCCCCAGCGCTTCCTGGCGTTTTTTACTCCACGCCTGGGTCATGCGGTCGGCGATCATGGCGATGATCGCCATGCCGAGGCCGGCGATTATGCCGATGCCGAAGTCGCCATCTCCCAAACCGATGTACACTCGCTGGCCCAGACCGTTGGTGCCCACCAGCGCGGCGATCACCAGCATGGCGATGCCGTACATGATCGTCTGATTAAGACCCAGCATCATGACCGGCAGGGCCAACGGCATTTTCACCTGCCACAGGAGTTGCCGCGTGGTGCAGCCCATGGCCGTCGCTGCTTCCAAAACATCTCCCGGCAGGTTCCGCAGGCCATGCTCCGCATAACGGATGGCGGGCACGAAGGCGTAGGCGATGATCGCCAGCAGGGCGGTAAATTCGCCAATCTTGAAGATCATCACGAAGGGAATCAGAATGACGAACAACGGCATGGTCTGCAGGGTGTCATTGATCGGTCGCACGAACGCCGAAACCCGGTCATTGTGCGCGGCCCAGATGCCAACCGACGTGCCAAAAAGAAACGATATGACGACGGCGATGCCGCACACATAAACCGACAATATGGCTTGCGGCCACACACCGGTGATAACCAGAAACATGAGGCCAAGAAAAGTGCCGACGCCCAGTCCGGGGCCGCCCAGTTTCCAGCCGCCGACGGTGCACAGCAACACCAGGGCGGGCCATGGCATGTTGGTCAGGCCGAAGTAGGCGAAAATAGCGACCAACAGGACCGCGATACCAATTTCCTTACCCCACCGCAGGGTTGCCCAGCCGGCGGCGGCGATCATTAGCATGGTATATCCGACGGTGTGGACGAGGGTCAGCTCAAAACCCCAGGTATAGGGGCTGACAGCGTTCTGCAATCCGATTTTTGTCGGCAGCATGATGAAGAAGAAAGCAATTTTCTTGATGGTTTCAATTTCTTCGCGGAAGTTCACAATCACGTAAGTCAAGGCATCGTTCATGCCGCGGGCCGGGTTGATTTCCATACCTCTCGGCCAGTCATTCAAAATGGAAATTACCTGTGCGAGAAGGAAAATTACCACGGCGCCGACGCCTGCAATGACCCAATAACGATGGCGCTGTATGAGTGTCCGGGCTTCCGGGTCATAATCATCGTTGCGGACAGCGAGCCCCGCAGTCACCCGGTCCAGGATCATGGCGATCAGGGCGATAACGATCCCCGCGAGAATACTTTCGCCAAACTGCGCCTTGCGCATGGTGCTGAGAACTTCCCAGCCGATGTCCGCAGTGCCGCCAATGATGGAGGCCACGATGACCATGCTGAGGGACGCCATGGTGGCTTGATTGACGCCAAGCAGAATCTGCTTCGATGCGGTCGGGACCCGAACCTGCCAGAAAAGCTGCGTCGGCGTCGCCCCGGACATCAGGCCGGATTCAACGACTTCCACCGATACCCCACGCAGCCCGACAATGGTATTGCGAACCATGGGCGGAAACGAATACAGCAGGCTGGCGATCAGGCCGACGGTGGTGCCAAAACCGAACAACAAAAGGATCGGCAACAGATAGGCGAATGCCGGAACCGTTTGCAACAAATCCAGACTCGGCATGATGATGCGTTCGGCGCGGTCGGAGTAAAATCCCCAGACACCAAAGGCAAAGCCGACGGTAATTGCCATGGGAACGGATATGGCGACCAGTGAGACGGAGTTCATGCTTTCGTCCCAATAGCCGAACACCACCATGTAAATGGTCGCCGCGAAGGTGAAGGCCATAAGCCGCCAACCGGATGCCGCATAGGCGACGACGCAGGACAGAAAAATCGTCACGCTCCAGGGTAACGTGTGCAGAATCCATTGCACGCCCTTGACGGGCCATTCAAGCAGCCATGCGATACCACGAAAGAACCATCCGAATACTTCCACCGTCCAGTTCATGAAGATGTTGAGCCATTCCGACAGGGGAATGACCAACGCTTCCGGATAGGTTTTGAGCCACGTTACATCGTCCTGAACAGCCAGGCTTATCAACGTGACGGCGATGACGCCAAACCAGTGAAACAGTCGCCGGTCAAGGGTAAACGGCATGCGGTTACTCCTGCACCGTGGCTTGTTCGATAACGCCCGAGGCCAGAGCCGATACCACGCCATGCGCGGTTGCGACGCCGAGAACCGAGCCGTCACCGCTTTCGACGACAACGCCGGCTTCGTGTGATGCCATGTAGGGAAGCAATGCTTCGACGGATGTGTCGCCGGAGATTCGCCCCATGCCCTCAATAGAGCCGGTGGTCGGTTCGGCGATATCGGCGGCGGTCAAAATACGCTCCCATGGAACATCCTGTGTAAAGTCGCGGACATAGTCGTCCGCCGGGTTCATGATCAGGTCAACAGGGCGGCCGATCTGGACCACGGCGCCATCACGCATGATCGCCATGCGATCGGCAATGCGCAGCGCTTCGAGAAAATCGTGGGTGATGAAGACGATGGATTTGTGCAGCATCTGCTGGATGCGCAGGAACTCGTCCTGCATCTGCCGCCGGATCAATGGATCAAGCGCGGAGAACGGCTCGTCCAGAAACCACAACTCAGGCCCCACGGCGAGGGACCGGGCGATGCCGACTCGTTGTTGCTGGCCGCCGGACAGTTGGCGGGGAAAGCTGGACTCACGCCCTTGCAAACCGACCAGATCAATAACCCGTTCCGCCCGTTCGCGGCGCTCCGCCTCACCGATACCTTGCAGCTTCAGCGGGAAGGCGATGTTGTCGATAACGTTCAGATGGGGCAACAGGCCGAAGCTCTGAAAAACCATCCCCATCTTGTGCCGCCGGATGTCGATCAGTTCCGTGTCGGACGCCTTCAGCAGGTCCTCGCCGTCGAGAATGATTTCGCCCGCCGTGGGTTCCACCAGACGCGAAAGGCAGCGCACGATGGTGGACTTTCCCGACCCGGACAGGCCCATGATGACAAAAATTTCACCAACATGGACATCAAAGCTCACGTCGGCAGCCGCGACAATGTGATCCGTTTCACGGATGGATCGCGCATGCGACGCCTGATCGCCGATGTCGCCCTGCCGGTTGGTGAAGAATTGGTCCGGGTTATCACCATAGACTTTCCAGACATTGCGGCATGACAGTTTGATGTCATCCGTCAGGCCATTTTTCTTTCCCTCGGCGCCCATCCTGAAACTCCCCAGTTCATCGCCTTTTTCGATAGTCTTCCGGCAATGGAAGTATTTTCGTTGTTACGGAGTATACATGCTTTTTGCTGTTGGTCAGCATCCACGCGATCACCCGGACGGTTGTGTGTAATGCCGGAATAAAAAGGGCGACGGTCCTGTTCAGGTCCGTCGCCCTTTGGTCGTCACATGTAACAAACTTACATCATTGCCGCATCGACCCACTGTTGCCAGGTGGCTTTATTGTTGGCAATCCATTCAGCGACCACATCTTCGAGGCTGCGGCCCTTGTTGTCGATTTCAAGCATCATTGTGTTGTGAATGTCGTTGTTCAGCTTGTAGAGGTCAAAGAACCGGTACGCGGTCGGCCATTTGTTCTTGAAGCCTTTCCAGACGATCTTGTCGATAGACGCCTGTTGGAAACCGCATGCGTTATCCTTGGACTGGTTTTCCTCGACGCATTCGCCGTTAGCCGGATTCCACTTGACCCAGTTGAAGTCCAGATCGGCAAACAACCAGTGTGGTTGCCAGAACATCATCAGGGCCGGGTCCTTTGCGGCGTAGGCGCTCTTCAGTTCGGCAATCATCGCGCCTTCGCTGCCACCCGCGACAGGCTCAAACGGCAGGCCAATCCCGGCGACAACGTCTTTTGAACGGGTGCCCCAGTCGGCGGGGTACGTAATCAGGCGGCCTTTCGGGAAGGTGTCCGCCGATGAAAACGCCTGTGCGCAATCGTACAGCGCGCGATAGTCAGGCAGGCCCGGGCATTTCTCTTCCATGTACGGCGGATAGATCCAGCCTTCCTGCGGTTTCAAGCCAAGCTGCCCCAGCACCACGATGTCACCGGAAGCAACGGACTTCGGGTAAATATCGCCAACATTGTTGGTCCATACTTCCGGTTGCAGGTGCAGGTTGCCCTGTGCGATGGCGGCAAACTGCGGCACGGCGCCGGCGGTCACATACTCGACGTTGTAGCCCATGCCTTTCAGAATTTCACCGGCGATGGTTGCGGATACATGCTGGCCGGTCCATTCGTTGATGGGGATTTTAATGGGATCCGTGGATTCAGGTACGGAACCTGCCTGTGCAGCGCCAACGGCTGTGAATAGTGCCAGCACCCCCGCAGCGACAGTTGCTAAAAGTTTCTTTTTCATGTTGCCTCCTTGGTTTGGTTTGATTTTCCCGGATTATTCTTAAAGCGCCTCACAATAAGGTCCCTCCCCGCAGTGATACGGTCTTCCGGGTTTGATTGTTCGGTTTCATTTTCCAGATTACGAACCGATAGGTGATCATATATCGAATATTTCAATTTTACCAAACCGACATTTTCATGGGGAATGGGTCGTAATTTGGATAACATCACATCCGACAGTTTGATGGTGCTATGTTTTGGTTGGTTTGTGGAGAATTTGCAGGGTTATGCCGGGTCTGATTGTATTCGTTTTGGCGTTCTCTGCCGCTCTTATAGGGGGCGTTATCGGGGGTGTTCACTCCCCCGCCGATGCCGGGGAATTTCCGGCTTCCGTGCTGGAAAGCACCGTCAGCGTCCTGCCGCGCCGGACAGAATCGATAACCGAAAGCAACCGCCCGGATGAACCCGAGGGAACAGGCATCGCAGTATTTGACGGCTCTTATATCGCCACGGCGGCTCATGTTTTGACTGGCGCACAACAGATTGATGTGCGCCTTAACGACGGGCGCATTCTGCCGGCGCGGATTATCGGACGGGACGGGGCCACGGACATCGCCCTTCTGGGCATTAATACGCCAATTCCGCCATTTGTGTTGGCCGATGCGCCATCTATGGGCGCGCCTGTCTGTAGTATCGGTAATCAGTTCGGGCTGGGGTTGAGTGCGACCTGTGGCGTCATATCGGCGGTGCACCGCGCCAACGCCGGCTTCAATCCTATCGAGGATTTTATCCAGACGGACGCCGTGGTTAATCCGGGGGCGTCCGGCGGCGCGCTGATTGATGGCGACGGGCGGCTTGTGGGAATGCTGTCGGGTATTTTCACCAAAGACAGCGATGCGAATATCGGTGTGAACTTCGCTGTGCATGCGGCGCTGCTTGAGCGGGTGCTGGATGATCTGAAAGATTATGGCCAGGTTCGCCGGGCGAAATCGGGAATGGTCGTGCAGCCGCTGGAACCTGACGAGAGAGACACACAAACCGGGGTTCGCGTCTTTCGGATCGCTGCCGATGGCGCTGCATGGCGCGCAGGTCTTCGACCGGATGACGTGATCGTGACTATGGGAGAGCGAAAAATCCAATACCCTGCCGAGGTTAGCAGCATCGTATACGGACACCGCCCGGGTGATATAATCGTCATGGGAATTATGCGGGATGGGCAAGACCATCTCATAAATCTGATGCTCGATGAATGATGGACTGAACCCTGATATCAACATGACAGCACCGCGCGTTAGCATCCAATCCCCGCCACCGCAAAAATTGCTCGCCATAGGGTTTGTCGGCGTCGGTGTGTTGATGGTGATGCAGTTGTCAGCGGTTCCGCAGATGACGTTTAAGGGAAACGCATTGTTCGTGATCGGCCTCGCCATGGGGGTAACCCTGTATCATGCGGTGTACAGTTTCACCGGGGCATACCGTCGGTTTATCGTTGAGCGCGATATGTCAGGCATTACGGCGCAGCTTGTTATGCTGGCCGTCACCATCATCGCGTTCGCGCCGTTGCTCAACGAGGGCGCGGTTTTTGGGCAACGCCTGGGTGGCGCCATCGCGCCGGTTGGCGTTGCCATGATGTTTGGCGCTTTTTTGTTCGGCGTTGGCATGCAGGTTGCTGGCGGATGCGCTTCGGGGACCCTGTTCACGGTGGGCGGCGGCAGCGTGCGGATGATGATTGTTCTGGTGTTTTTCTGCGCCGGGACGTTCCTCGGCAGTCTTCATCAGCCGTGGTGGAATACGCTGCCCCGGTTCCCGGCCATTGCGCTGGGCCGGGAATGGGGCTGGGGCGTCGCCACCGGAGTCCAGCTTGCGATGTTATTGTTGATATATGCCGCCCTTCGCTGGATGGGGGGTCGAAACGGCGATGGCTTGTGGTTCCGGGGGCGGGCATTTTCCTGGCGCGATCTGGTGCATGGCCCCTGGCCATTGCTTGTTGCCGCAGTTTTACTGGCCGGATTAAACGTTGCCACGCTCCTGGTTGCCGGGCATCCGTGGTCGGTGACGTGGGGTTATACGCTGTGGGGTGCGAAGGTCGCCACCGCGCTCGGATGGGATCCCGCATCCAGCGCGTTCTGGACCGCCAGTTTTCCGCAACGCGCCCTGGATCGTTCCCTGCTGTACGATACGGTATCGCTGCTGAATGTCGGCATTATCCTGGGTGCGGCCATGGCCGCGTCGCTTGCCGGCCGGTTTCGCCCTGTTGTCAAACTTTCCCTGACGGGTTTGTGTAGCGCCGTTATCGGCGGTTTGGTGCTGGGTTATGGCGCCCGCCTCGCTTACGGATGCAACATCGGCGCGTTCATCAGTGGCGTTGCGTCGAGCAGCCTGCATGGCTGGGCCTGGATCGTGGCGGCGGCAGCGGGTAATGTCCTCGGCGTCAAGCTGATGGACCGGGTTGCACGCTCCTGATGACAGCCCGTTTGGTGACGGCTGGCGGCCCACGGTTATTCCATCACGCTTTCTCACAGGAAGATGATTTGCTGTCATGGCCGAGTGTTTCTAGATTCGGCGCAACAATTGCTGTCAATAAGGAAGATGGAAACATGATGTCCAATTCTCATCGCCATGACTTAGATATCGCCACGCTCAGGTTGTCCGGCGCGGCGGTGTTCGGCCTGTTTTTTGGTTTTGCTGTCTGGGTGTCTCCCGCCAGTGCGGCCGAGGTGATAGAGTTAACCCAGACACCGTGTCAGTTCGTTGAGCCGGAAGGCGGCGAGAAAGGGTTCACATCGACGAAAAAAGCCGACTGTGACGCCATCAACGCCACCAGTGGCGAAGAACGGGTGGCTGCCGCCAACGTCATTACCCTTAAATCCGGCGACTATGTCTTCCGTGTCACCAACAAGAACGTTTCCTATCCGCTCGGTTTCTGGCTGCGCGAAGCGGATTACGACTGGAAAAACCCACTGCACAAACTCACCAAAATCAGTGTGTCGGGCGGCGGCCTGACCACCGGTAAAAGCCTTGACTACGAAGTCACGCTGGAGCCGGGCGAGTATGTCTATTCCTGCCCGCTCAACACCACGCCCGATTACCGGTTGGTGGTCACCGAGTAACAGGCCATCATTCCACGTCGGTGACCAGGCGGAAACCGATCAGGATATGCTTCAGGAATCCGGGGCGCGTATGGCGGGCCGCCGGGCGACAGATGCCACACCCCCGGTCATCCCACGACCCTCCCTTCACCACGAAGCGGTCTTTGCTATAGGTGGAGGACGTCCATTCAAAAACCTGTCCGGCGGCATCCAGCAAACCATAGGGACTGGCCCCGCCCGGAAATGCGCCCACCGCCACGGTATCGAACGGCCCGGTATCGTGGCTGTTGAGCAGGGTCCCGTCAAAATTTTCACCCCATGGAAAGCGCCGTCCGTCGGTTCCTCTCGCGGCCTTTTCCCATTCTTCCTCGCTCGGCAATCGCCAGGTTCGGCCGGTCCGGGTTGATAGCCACCGGGCGTAAGCCTGCGCATCCTCATGGGACACCAGCACCACCGGGTGATCTTCGCGCCCGGGGGGCGGCATGCCTCCAATCCACGCATGACGGCGGGTGCGCTTGAAAGGATGAACCAGACCATAGCCGCTCCATGTTGCGCGGTCTACGTCAGGCGCGGGGCGTTTGGTGGCACGGACGAACGCAGCGTAGTCCGAATTGGTGATCAGGGTCCGGGTGATCCCATAGGATCCTGTTTCCAGCACTTTGCGGTTGCGCTCGTTTTCATACCAGCGTGCGGTGCGCGTTCGGTTGTGACCATAGGCTTTTTCGTCAAGGCTATACGCCGCCTCGCGTTCCCTGGCGTCGGAGCCGGTAATAAACGGTCCTGCCGGAATGGTGATGATGGCGGGGGGCTTGATTGTGGCGGCAAGGGGGGCGGGCGTTATCCACAACGCCACAGCAGCGACCAGAAACAGCAAACGTATCATCATACCCGGGCCTTTCCCGTCTCAATCTGCCGCCACTATAACGCGTTCACGAAACGTACACTCTGCTTTCACATACATGTGAAGGCTGTTGACTGGCTGATGAAAAACAAATCTGCGACCTTACGACCGTACATTAGTACACGTTCATCAAAGCCAAGGGGTGAGCAGTCATAGGCTTCCGCTCCTTAAATCAATGTTCCGAAGATTAAAAATACAGAGGAGGCCACATCGTGAGGTCCATAAAACGTAAGCTTCTAACCACCACCGTCATACCAGTGTTTTTCGGTGCCGGATTTGTCGTTGGGGGCGTATTGATCACGGGCTCCGCCAACGCCGCCTCCACATCGACTCCGGCCCAGAATTCCCAAGGCAATTTGTTGCCTGTTGCAAAACCCAAATCGCGGGTGATCCAGCTTGCGCAATGCAATCCGTGCAATCCCTGTGCGGCTTCAGGATGCAATCCCTGTAACCCGTGC
>JAJFIE010000117.1 GCA_021775275.1 Rhodospirillales bacterium
ATTCGGCACCGGGCGAGAGTGGCGGTTCGAGACAGACGAGATCACAATTCCTGACCTGAACGGAATCATCCAGCCCGGTGTAGTGCTTGATAGCGCCGAACAGTCCGCCGTGGGAGACCATCAACACGGGACCCGGCTGGCGCAGGGCCGCATTCAGGCCAGCGATGGCGCGTTCAAGAAATCCCGTGCGGGTTTCGGCGCCTTCGATGTGCAGGTCTCCGGCGCGCCATTCAAAGAACCACGGCCCGAACGGTGTGCCGTCGCGCTCGCCCATGGAGAATTCCCGAAGATCGTCGATGACGGTCATCGGGCAGTCCAGGTCCGTCCCGGCAATTCGGGCGGTTTCATGGGCGCGGGACATGGGGCTGGCGCACATTGATGCGATTTCTAGGTCGTTCAGGTGAGGCCGTACGGCATCCGCCTGGGCCCGCCCGGTATCGTTGAGCGGCACATCCGTATTGCCCTGCATGAGTCCCTGTGCGTTCCAGTCAGTCTGGCCGTGGCGCAGAAAGTAGAAGGTCTGTTTGGCGAGCATCGTGGTTACGTCCTGAACCTGTCGGTCGCCTCGATCAGTTCATGCACGATGCCTGGCTCACTGCCCGCGTGTCCGGCATCATGCACCAGACGAAAATCGGCTTCCGGCCAGGCCTTGTGAATGTCCCACGCCGTGCGGGCCGGGGTGCACATGTCATAGCGCCCCTGCACCAGAACACAGGGAATATGTTTTACCCGGTCCAGATTCCGGATCAACTGATCGTCGCTATCGAAGAACCCGCCGTTGATGAAATAATGGCATTCGATACGGGCGAAGGCGAGAGCGAAGGCGTCCTCGTCAAAGTGCGCCTCGCGGCCCGGATCGGGCCACAGCGACAGCGTCGAGCCCTCCCACACCGACCACGCCCGCGCGCAGGCCTGCTGCTCGGCCTTGTCGTCACCGGTCAGGCGTTTGTAATAGGCCGCAATCATGTCGCCGCGTTCGTCTTCGGGGATGGGCGCCACATAGCCTTCCCAGACATCCGGGAACACATGGCTGGCGCCTTCCTGATAGAACCACAGCAATTCCGACCGCCGGAGCGTGAACAGGCCGCGCAGCACCAGTTCCGTTGCTTTATCCGGGTGGGTCTGGGCATAGGCCAGGGCCAGCGTGCTGCCCCACGAGCCACCGAATACCTGCCATGTTTCAATGCCGAGGTGTTCGCGGAGCGTCTCGATATCGGCGACCGAATGCCAGGTTGTGTTGTCTTCCAGCGACGCATGGGGCGTCGAGCGCCCGCAGCCGCGCTGATCGAACAGCACGATGCGGTAGGCCGCGGGATCAAAATAGCGTCGGAAGTTGGCGTTGCAGCCGCCACCGGGTCCGCCATGCAGGTAGACCACGGGCTTGCCATCCGGGTTGCCGCATTCTTCGAAATACAGCGTATGCACATCGGATACGGCCAGCATACCTTCGTTGTAGGGCTCGATTTCGGGATACAGCCCCCGGCGGGCGACGGCTTGTTCTCTCGTCTGGGCGGGGCGGGATTGGGCGGTCATGATTTCCTCAATACGTTTACGCGCATGGGCTGATCAAAGCGCATGCCTTTTTCTTCCGGGACGCCGAGGCGGTCATATCCGACACGCAGGTCATCCTCCATGGATTCAAAAAGTTCCCGGCGTTTCGGTTGAATACGGATGGTATCGTCCTTGAATTCATCGAACCCGGTGTAGTGGTAGGACGTGTGAAAGGAGATTTCCCTCACCCCGCGCAACCCGACTGTATCAGCCTCCCGGATCGCTTTATAGGCAGCGGCGCGAACTTCGGTTTCATCGTCAATGGACGCATGCAGTTCGAACCCGCTGCCTGCCGCAACAGGCTCGGCCACATAAACTGTTCCATCCGGTTTGATCACCCGGGCCGCTTCACCCAGCGCCGTGGCCATGTGCTCTGGCGGGACATGATGCAGGGAATTGGAAAAGATCGCGGCATCAAAGGTCGTATCCTCAAAGGGTAAATCCTCGCCGACGCCTTCCACATAGACCTCGTCGCCCTCGGGCGCATAGGAACGGGCTTTTTCCAGTTGCGCCGCGCCGCATTCCAGCCCGGTCGCGTGGGCGCCGTGCCGCACCAGATACCGAACCAGCGAGCCGTCGCCGGAGCCCACGTCCAGCACATGCAGGCCATCCAGCGAGAGAACCTCGCGCAAAACAGAGCCGTTGGTCCGAAATTCCGTCATGGCGTTTCCTAATTATCCTTGTCTGATCCCGTCTGAATCCTGTCGCGGGACCACTTGTACAGCGTTACCGCGCGCCGGAAAAGACCACCCGTTCATGAGAAAATCTAAGGTTCATTCCGTTGGGGCAAACAGCTAGAGTCACGGCGTTCCGAATGGGGAGAATTTCATGCTACGCCTATACGATTTCACCGGTTCCGGCAACGGCTACAAGGCGCGTCTGTTGCTTGGTCTGCTGGATATTTCCTATGAACTTGTCGAGAAGGATATCATGGCGGGCGAGACCCGAACGCCTGAATTCCTGGCCATGAACCCCAATGGCCGCATTCCCTTGCTGGCGCTTGAATCCGGTGATTAACTGGCTGAATCCGATGCCATTCTCTATTATCTGGCGGAAGGCACACCCTTCTGGCCCACAGATCAATCAGACCAACCGAATCCGTCGGGGCGGCTGGACCGCGCCCGGGTGCTGCAATGGATGTTCTTCGAGCAATACAACCACGAACCCACCATCGCGGTTGCACGGTTCATTATGCATTTCCTGCCAAGCGACCACCCCCGGCGGGCTGATCTGCCTGCTTTACGGGAAAAGGGCCATGCGGCGCTACAGGTCATGGAGGATCATCTGGTCGCGCACGAGTGGCTGGCGGCGGGGCGTCCGACCATCGCGGATCTGGCGCTTTTCGCCTATACCCATGTAGCCGGAGACGGCGGGGTCGCGCTTGATGACTACGCCGCCATCAATGGCTGGATAGGGCGCATACAAAACCTGCCCGGTTTTGTGCCCATGTGACGTTGTGGCGGGTCAGGGCCTACTGAAGTCCGCCCGACAGGACTTGCAGCATGGAGGGGCCGTTGACGGCCTCGGAATACCGGGCGCGCCATTTATCGAGATCGGAGGCGCGCTTGTCCGCGCTGATATTTTCCCGGGCGTTCGCCGCGTCATCAATCATCCGTTTCCGGTCCGCCGTCTTGCGAACCCGGTTGATCTGCGCCTGCAAGGTGTAGTTATTGCCCTGCCCCGCCTGTAACAGATAGGCGGTTTGCCAGTCGCTGCCGTCAACGGCGCCGGGAAGGCTTTGCCGGGCGCCATCGGGGTTCTGCGTCATGGTGAACAGTTCGGACCCGGCGGTCTGGCGGCGCTTGAACGCAGCATTCAGCTCATCCGTCCGCACCTGATCAATGGGCGGCACGTCGGCGCTGACAAACAACAATCCGGCGCGGTCGTAGGCTTTTTCTGCATTGGAGGCATAGGCGCGCCGTTCCGCCGTCCAGATTTCGGTAATTTTTTTCTTGTAGCGGCGGTGGAATTCGGGTGTCGCCGAATGGTAGTTGCCCGCCGCCGTCAGCCAGTCAGCGGTGCTGGTGCGTAACCGCGAAAGATAGCTGGCGGCGTAGCTGACATTGCTCAGGGGGTCGAAGGCGTCTTCGAGGGAGGCAAAGGCATCGCCATGATAGTAGAGGTTGACCTGCATGCACCCCACATCGATGTTTCGCTCGCCATCCCGGATCATGGATCTCACATGGGCCACGGCCTCTGACTTGCTGTCGAGATACCATTGCCGGGAGCCTGACGTCACCGTCCACGGCCACGCCACGTTGGTTTTGTTCAAGTCGTCCCGGCGGCCGGATTCAGCAAGGGAAATGGCCGTCAGCAGGCTTTTCGGAATGCGGGTCTCGCGCTCCACCGCATAGGTCGCCGCAGCGCACTGGTCCCACGACGCCGCAAATGCGCCCGCCAGTTCCTCTTCGGCGCGGCTGTCGAAAGGCAGCAGCAAACCGGCCGAGACGACGATTCCCGCCATCCAGGCCACCGATCCGGTGTTGAACGCACTATTCATGGCCTGACCCTAGCACCAAATTGGTTATCTCACCGTTAATATTTTCCTTACCCTGAAATTATTCAGGCAGGGTATCGGGCAGGGTCGTTTCGCCCCCGTTCAGCGCGCGCTGCATGATTACACTGTCCAGCCATACGCCGTGCTTGAACCCCACGGCGTTCAGGGTCCCGGTGTGGCGGAACCCGAACTTGCTATGCAACGCGATAGACCCGGTATTGGCGGAATCACCGATAATGGCGATCATCTGGCGAAACCTGCCTGCCTCGCAAGCCTGGATAAGGGCGTTCAATAAAGCGCCGCCAACCCCGCCGCCGGTCTGTTCCGGCGCCACGTAGACGGAATTTTCCACCGAAAAACGGTATGCCGGGCGTGTGCGGTAAGGTCCGGCATAGGTGTAGCCCATGACCTGACCGCCCCGTTCCGCCACAAGATAAGGATAGCCGCCGTCCAGCAGGGCGCGCTGACGACCGCGCATGTCCTCTTCCGTCGGGGGTGTTTCCTCGAAGCTCGCCTTGCCGTGCAAGACGTGATGGCCATAGATCGTCGTGACGGCAGCCATGTCGTCATCCATCACCGGTCTGATGATAAGCGAAGATGCTGTCATTATTCAGCCGCCATTCATTCCGCAGCCAGACGGTCCCAGCCCATATCGGTCAGCGCCAGGGCAATAGCGGACAGCTTGCGCCGGACCTCATCAAACGCTGGCAACCGCACAAGCGCCGCTTCATCGAGATAGAGGGCGCGGTCGATTTCCAACTGGATGGCGTGAACGCCCAAAGACGGCCGGCCGTAGTGGCGGGTGGTGAATCCCCCGGCGTAAGGCGCATTGCGCTGTACCGAGAAACCCTGTTCGAGCACGGCGCTCTCGACCCTGTCGGTGATGGAGCCATGACACGCGCTTCCCCAGCAGTCGCCCAGCACCAGGTCGACATTTGGTCCGGCATTGCCTGTCTGGCCGGAACTGTTTCGCGATGGCATGGAATGACAATCCACCACCAGACAGGTGCCGAACCGGCGGGCGGTGTTTTCGATCAGACCACGCAGGGCGCGGTGGTAGGGAACGTAGCATTGCTCGATGCGTTGACGCGCCTCCGCATAGCGCAGCGGGCCGTCATAGATTTCCTGACCATCACTGACAACCCGGGCGATGGCGCCCAACCCGGCGGCAACCCGCGGCGACCGCGTGGTGGCGCCGATGGGCAGCGCATCGGCGAACATGTCGGGGTCCAGTTCGTTGGGCTCGCGGTTTGCATCCACATACACGCGGGGAAACCGGGCGGAAATCAGTGGTGCGCCCAGGTCAGGCACATGATCAAACAGCTCGTCAACGAACGCATCTTCCGAGCAGCGCAGTGTCAGCGGGTCGAGCCGGGACTGCGCCAGAAATTCCTCGGGATAATCGCGTCCGCTGTGGGGACTGGCGAACACCAACGGTACGGTCTGGCGCTCCGGCGTGGCGATAACAAAGGCGTCACCGGCCGGAAAGGCGGAGGAATTTACCGGATTACCAAGGGTGGGGTCATCGCCCATACACTATTGCCTTCGCGCGCATACCTGAGGGAACCTGCATCAACGATAGTGCCATGCACACAAATCAAATTCCATACTGAATGACATTCTCCGGCCTTGCCAAAGAGCCCCCGACGCAGTAAAACGCGAGCCTTCCGGCGCCGAATGACAGGGCGGTCGGAAACCGGTGAATTTCATTGATCGGGAGCGTAGCTCAGCGGGAGAGCACTGCATTGACATTGCAGGGGTCACTGGTTCAATCCCAGTCGTTCCCACCATGAAGCCTCAAGGTCTAAAACCTTGGGGCTTTGCCATTTATGCAGACCGGGATTGAGCTGTTTTTATTCGCGCTTAAAGCGCGAGGCCCAGTCGTTCCCACCATCAAAGCTCCAAGAGAAACCTTGGGGCTTTGCCATTTATGCAGACCGGGATTGAGCTTTTCCTATTCGTGCTTAAAACATCCCTCATCCGAACAAACGGCCACAATCGACGTCGCCCGTACCAATGCCGAGCATCTGAAGGGCTTCAAACAACATGGCCTGATTGGATGAAATGACGGGTTTGCCCAGGGCGGTCTCGAGCCGTGCGATGGCCTCGACGCTGCGCATATCGGTGCAGGATAACACGATGGCCCGGGCGTCGGGGCTGTCGGCCCGTTTTCCGAGATCGAACACCTCATCGGGGGTCAGTTCGCCCTGACCGTAATTCCCGAGCGCGGCGCCGATATCGACGCGTGAAACGGTTTCAATCTCCGATTCAGCAAGAAACGAGACGGCCTGATCATTGATCAGCGCCACATACGGCGAGGCAAACCCGATACGGTTGAC
>JAJFIE010000118.1 GCA_021775275.1 Rhodospirillales bacterium
TGAATAATCGGGGTGAAGGGACGAAGGAGTGAACGAACAGATCGGCTTTGGCGTCAACAGACAAAACCGCACTTTCACCACCTTCGAGCATCGCCTGTATGGTTTGGCGGGTCTGGTCCGGAATTTCGAGCGCTCCGTTGACTTCATCGCCGGTAAAAAGTGCGAACTGGCCGCTGCCCGTGTGTGTGAGCAGACACACCGGAACCCGGTCTGAAATGTGATCGCACAGTCGGGACAAAAACCCCGCGTCCGGGATGGTCAGCACCAAAACCTGCAATGCGCCGCCACAGGTCAAACCAATACCCATCGCCTGCTCATCACTGACGCTGAAACGCAGGATGGTCGGGGCATCACCGGCAATGATACGTTTAGCAACGTCGATAACAGCCCCTTCCACGCACCCTCCCGATACCGATCCCACGAACGCGCCATGTTCATTGATAGCAAGTTGGCTGCCCACCGGGCGCGGTGAGGAGCCCCAGGTGCTGATCACCGTCGCCAACGCGACGCCGCTTCCCTGTTCAAGCCATGCAAGGGCTTGAGAAAGTATATCTTCTGCGCGCGTAAGCGTTTCCACCAAAACCTCCTGGTATCGATCTTACATCTTAACCCTGACACCGGTCGGGTCGTAAAACGGCCTCAAAGACGCCTCTGCCGGATAGGATTCACAGGCGATTTCGATTTCAAACTTTGAACCACCGATCAGATCGGCGCTGACGCCACCCGGATGTTTGACGTAGCCCATGCCAACCGCACTGCCCAGGTTAAAACCGTAAGCACCGGAGCTCAAATATCCGACGATCTCTCCATTCATGCGGATCAATTCATCATGGAATAAAGCCGGTTCGGGGTCGTTGAGTTTGAAATTTACCATACGCTTGTTGAGGGTCTCCCCGGCTTGTCGCGCCAAGGCGTCGCGTCCATAGAAACCCCCGGGCTTGTCCATCTTGACAATAAACCCGAGACCCGCCTCGAACGGGGTATCATCAGGCGCCAGATCAAGCACGAACTCCCGATAGGCGCGTTCGCAGCGAAGATGCTCCAAGGCGTGGTATCCAGCCTGTACCAAGCCAAACGATTTACCTGCTTCCACGATGAGGTCATAGACGTCCTGCACGAATTCAGATGGAATTTGCAACTCCCAACCCAGCTCGCCGATGAAAGTCTGGCGTTTAGCCAATACCCGGGCATAGCCAATATCGATTTCCTGCGCCGTCAAGAATGGAAAAGACTCGTTGGAAAGATCGGTATCTGTGATGGATTGTAACAACTCGCGTGATTTAGGTCCCTGAACATTGAGAACCGAATAGGCCGCGGTAACGTCGGTGAGGGTGATATGTTGATCGGGCTTGATATGCATGCGCATCCAGTTCATGTCACGGCAATGCACACTTGCCGATGAATATGCAATGAAGCAATCCTCTGCCCGGCGATCAATGGTGATGTCGCATTCGATACCGCCCATGGAATTGAGCATATGCGTATAGATCAATTTTCCAACGGGGACGTCCACATCGCTGACGCACATCCATTGTAGGTACTGACAGGCGTCGCGGCCCTGTATCATGGTTTTACCAAAAGAACTTACGTCCATTATGATCACGCCTTCGCGGGCGGCACGACATTCCTTGGCCGTATGCTCGTACCAGTTAGGACGAAAAAAAGAGTACTCGTTTTTCGGCTCAACACCTTCAGAGGCGAACCACATAGGGCGTTCCCATCCGGCGATTTCACCAAAGCAAGCTTTGGCAGCGACAAGTCGATCGTGCAGATGGCTTTTGCGCGCCGGCCGTGACGTTTCGTGATCCTTGAACGGCCAGGGCATATCAAAGATACCCCCGAGGGATTCCGAGCTGCGTTCACGCAGGTATCTCTTGTTCACCTGGAACGGGTGGAAACGGGCGACATCGTAATCGAGCAGGTCCGTTTCCGGCTCACCTTTGATAATCCAGTGCGCCAGCGCACGTGAGATGCCGGGACTGATTTCGAATCCTTCTGAGTTCAACCCGGCGGCAATGAAACAGTTGGGCAATCCCGGGGCTTCGCCAAGACAGGGCAGGTCATCGGGGGTAAAGCTCTCGGGTCCGTTCATGAATTTGTTGATACCGATATTTTCCAACTCCGGAATCATCTCCATGGCTTTGGTGTAGGGTAGTTCGAAGTGATCCCAATCTTCCTGCATTTCGATGAATTGCTGCTCGGCAGGCAGCTTTTCAACGGGTAACGGTTTGCCACGTGGCTCAAAGGAACCAATCAGCAGTTTGCCAGCTTCTTCTTTCATATACGTATAGCCGTCTGTGTCACGAAGCACGGGTAAAGTCGGCACCACGAAGTCCATGGCTTCGGTGACCACATACATGTGCTCACATGCATAAAGCGGCACACGTGCGCCTAGTCGAGCGGCGAAATCACGGGTCCACAAACCACAGGCCAGCACCAGGGTTTCGCACGTGATAACGCCATTTCCCGTGTCGAGTCGGTAGTCGCCCGATGGCAGGCGTTGCATCGCATCAACAGGGGTTCCCTCAAAAACCCTTGCGCCGCGATTTTTTGCTCCGGCGATTAGTGCATTGACGGTGTCGACCGGACTAAGCTGGCCATCTTTGGGAATGAACAGGCCGCCAGCGACAAGGCTGACATCCAGCGCGGGGTACATGTCTTTGACGTCCTTAGGGGGCAGGACATGGGCGTCAATGCCGAAACTCTTGGCAAGGCTGGCGCGTCTTTTCATTTCGTGAACGCGGTCCATATTGCGTGCAATGGCAAGCGTGCCATTTTGCTTGAAGCCAGTCGCCAGACCGGTGTCGGCTTCAAGTTCCGGATAGAATTCCGCATTGTACCTGGCGATTTCCGTGGTCGAGTGCCCCCCACGGAGTTGCATAATCAATCCCGCCGCATGCCACGAGGTGCCACAGGAAAGGACGCCGCGTTCCAGTAACACGACGTCCGAAATCCCGGCCTTGGTGAGTTGATAGGCAATCGAACTCCCAACGATACCGCCGCCCACAATAACGATTCGAGCGTGACCCGGCAGATCCATATTCATCGCCACACCTCTGATTATTCAGCCGCTTCCCTTGCCTGCTTGGCATTGATGGCGTTTAGAACTTTCTCCGGCGTCAACGGCAGGTCGTGAATGCGGGTGCCAATGGCATCAGCAACGGCATTGACAATTGATGCGGCGACCGGGGCATAGACCGGCTCACCAATTCCCTTTGATCCGAAAGGGCCGAGACCGCTACGGGATTCAAGTATGATGGACTGGATTTCCGGCACGTCCTCGGAAGTGGGGATCAGGTATTCGCTAAAGGAACCGTTTTTCAATACACCTTTTTCCAGGATTAACTCTTCACTCAGCGCGAATCCCTGTCCCATCAGGGCGCTGCCCTCGATCTGACCTTCCGCAGCGCGCATGTTGATGGCCTGCCCCACATCGTGGGCCCCAACGCTTTTAATCACCGTGACTTCACCGGTATCGGTATCAACGGACACCTGAGCCGCGTGCGCACCATAGGTGAAGTCCGGGAACACTTCGCCTTGCCCGGTTTCCGGATCAAGCCCTTCGCTCGGAGGCGCCCTGTATATTTCAAGACTGTGTCGATGGACGCCCCGGGCAGCGCAATGTTTGGCCATATCCATGATGGACATAGAACGTTCAGGGTTATCCAACACGAACACCTTCGAATCGCCGAGGTCCAGTTCACCAGCGGATACGCTGAAGTACTCCGCCATGCATTCGAGAAGATTATCCCGGACATTCTTTGCGGCCATTTCGGTCGCCTTGCCCGTCATGTAGAGGGCACGGCTGGCTGTCGACGTGCCGGCCAGGGGATTGACGTGGCCGTCGCCGAAATAAACGGTGACTTCATTCATGGGAACGCCGAGAACCTCACCAGCAATTTGCGCCAGTGCCGACATTTGTCCGGCGCCGATATCGGTGACCGCACAGCGAACAATGAGTGTGCCATCCATTTCCAGGCCAACCCAGGACTCGGACGTATCCTTCATCCAGCGGATTCGACCATAACTCTGCTGGTAACAGGCCAACCCGTGTCCGTAGACCAGGTGATCGTCGTTCTCAGGACACTCGCCAAGGGCGTCGAGAGCCTTGGTTGCGCATTGATCGGACCAGACAGAGCTACGGATGATTTGGCCGGTCGTATTGGGATCACCGGTTTGAATGAAGTTTTTCCGTCGCAATTCCAGTGAATCCATGCCGATCAGTTTCGCAAGTTCCTCCATCTGGGCCTCACATGCTGTGTTTGCCTGCATGGTACCGAATCCGCGAAACGCACAGGTCGGGAGGTTGTTCGTCGCTGCCGATGTTGAATCAACCCACAGATTATCGACCCTGTACGGCCCTGTTGAACCGACGGTGGCATAGAGCAGAATGTAAGGACTCAACTTTGCATAAGCACCGGCGTCAGACGTCATTTTGATCTTGGCCGCTGTTATCTTGCCATCCTTGGTAACGCCCGTCTTGTGACTAATGGTGAACGGGTGGCGGGGGCCATGGGAGATAAAGGAATTCTCCCGCGTCTGAATCAACTTAACCGGGCGTTGTGTATCCATGGCCAGTAATGCAAGCCAAACCTCAATGGTCATGACCTCCTTGCCACCAAAACCGCCTCCGACGTATGGCGCTGTCAGGTGAACCTTGTTATGGGGGATGCCGAGGGCATCCGCCACGGCGCGGAAGTGCTCGACCACCTGGGTGCTGGAGCGGATATTGAGAATGTCGTGTTCATCGACCCATGCAACAGCCGCTTCGGGTTCCAGGAAGGCTTGCTCCTGATACTGCGAGGAGAACGTGTTCTCCAGGATGTAGTCGGCTTCGGCAAACCCCTTCTCAATGTCACCTTTGCGAATCTTATAGGCCGCGACGATGTTGTCCTCGCCGAAGACAATCGGCACGTCGGCTTCCTGAGCCTCAAAGGCGTTATAAACCCCTTCGGTGTCCTCGAAATCAACCACGATCAATTCCAAGGCCTTCTGCGCAAGTTCGTAGGATTCCGCCGCAATGAGGGCGATAGGTTCACCATGAAACCGAACGCGATCTTTTGCCAGAATTGGTTGCTTGGTGTTCTTGGTGCCGCCCCCGACCTGACCCGGCATATCGGTCATGACCGCATTACTGGCAGGCAGATCATCTGCGGTCAGGACACTATGCACCCCGGGCAGCGCCCTGGCGACCGACGTATCGATGCTTTTTATATTCGCACAGGCGCGGTCACTATGCAGCACTTTGGCGAACAACATGTCCTCCATGTAGAAATCACCGGCATAGATCGCCTTGCCGTATACCTTCGTGGGGGCGTCATTTCGCGGCTTGTTTTTGCCAACCTGACGCAGGTTCACGTTGGCGATGGCATTGGGTGACGTATCAATCTGGTTCATGCCGCTTCTCCCTCTTTACGTAGTTCTTCGGCCGCAACCTGTACGGCTTCGAAGATGCGGGTGTAGCCTGTGCATCGGCACAAATTGCCGCTCAGGGCTTTTTTGATGTCGTCAAGCGTGGGGTCGGGGTTCTCATTCAGCAGCGCCTTTGCTGCAATGATCATCCCCGGCGTGCAGTACCCGCA
>JAJFIE010000119.1 GCA_021775275.1 Rhodospirillales bacterium
TGTTGGTGAGTGCTCATTCGAGATCACAACCCTTCGCGTTGACGTGGGCACCGATGGACGCCATGCCACGGTGGATTTCACCGGCGACTGGATTGCCGACGCCCGGCGGCGGGATTTCACCTTCAATTCAATGTCGGCCACCCGGTCAGGCGATGTTTATGATCCATTCAACGGCATCGCCGATTTGTCTTATGGACGGGTGTGCTTCATTGGCCGACCGGTGGATCGGATTGCAGAGGATTATCTCCGAATCCTGCGCTACTTCCGCTTTCAGGCCACCCACGGGCGCCCACCGGCGGACCGGGATGCTTTGCAGGCCTGTCGCAATAATGTCGAGCATCTGTCCGAGCTTTCCGGCGAACGCATTCGTGACGAGATTCTGAAAATTCTCGCTGCGCCCAATCCCGCCGAGATCATCCTCCTGATGCGCGGTGAAAAAATTCTGGCGCATGTCTTGCCCGAAGCGGGTGAGGTCGGGCGTCTTCGCGCCCTGACCTGGCTCGTTACCCGGGCGATCGCACTGGACTCTGTTATCGTCGATCCGTTGAGAAATCTGGCGAGCCTGTTGCATCCTGATGGCGGAACACAGGCAGCGCAAGCCGTCGCGGTCCGCTGGCGACTTTCCAACCATGACGCCGTACGGTTATCTGACATGATGGCGCCCCTGGGGATTGCTCCCGATGCGCCGGAAAACGAAATTCGGCGGCTACTCTATGAATGTGGCGCCGAGACCGTCCGTAACCGCGCCCTGCTGGCGTGGGCAGACGAGGTTGCGCTTGAAGCGCGCCTGCCACATGAGCGGACGGAGGCATGGATTAGGCTGCTGGAACTGGCCGAGCAATGGCAAAAACCAACATTCCCTGTGAATGGCGAAGACGTGCTGGCTCTGGGCATTGCCCCCGGGCCACAAGTCGGCAAACTCCTGCACGCCGTAGAGGATTGGTGGGCCGGACAGGGCTTCCCCGATGATCGGGCGGCATGCCTCGGCCGGTTACGCGAGGTTACCGGGGGACTTCACTGAGACTTGCCCCCGTCACGGCCACGCTACA
Organism: Rhodospirillales bacterium; assembly: GCA_021775275.1. Taxonomy (GTDB): domain Bacteria; phylum Pseudomonadota; class Alphaproteobacteria; order Rhodospirillales; family Casp-alpha2; genus JAJFIE01. The sequence continues at coordinate 1,050 of JAJFIE010000119.1, forward strand.
TCGGGCGGCATGGACATCAGGATGGCATCCGTGTTGCCCCCGGTCTTGAGTCCGAACAGGGTGCCGCGATCATAGAGCAGGTTAAATTCCACGTAACGCCCCCGCTTCACGCGCTGAGCCAGACGCTGCTCGTCGCTCCATTCCAGACCAAACTTCCCCCGAACCAGTTTGGGATAAATGTCTACGAAGGCGCTACCCACATCCCGGGTAAAGGCGAAGTCCGCCTCCCAGTCTCCGGTGTCCAGATTGTCGTAGAAAATGCCCCCCACACCACGGGGTTCCTGACGGTGCGGCAGATAGAAGTATTCGTCGCACCATTGTTTGAATTTCCCGTAGTAGGACGCATCATGGGTGTCACAGGCGTGACGAAAGGCATCATGAAAAGCGGTGGTGTCGGCATCGTCGGGGAAAACAGGGGTCAGATCACCACCGCCGCCAAACCACCCCTTGGTGGTCACGATCATCCGTGTGTTCATATGGGCCGTCGGCACCAGCGGTGAGCGCGGATGGATCACCACAGAGATTCCAGCAGCCCAGAACCGGGGGTCTTTATCTGCACCGGGGATACGCGCGCACATTTCTTCGGAAAAGGTGCCGGAAACCGTAGAAATATTGACACCGGCTTTTTCAAACACCCGGCCTTCACGCAGCACCGACATGACACCCCCACCGCCGTCCACGCCGCCCCGTTCTTCGTCACTGCCACCACGCGCCTGATCGGCTGCCTCGCCCCGACTCCACGTTGTTTGTTCGAACCGTCCGGCTGGCAGGCCCCCTGTTCCATTGGGTCCCGGCGTATCATCCTCACATGCCTCGAGCGCCTTGCACAGGCGATCCCGCAAGTCTCGAAACCATTCCACGGCCTGTTGCTTTCGGGCCGCCGTGTAGGGATTCTCATCTGTCAAATTCTTGCTCCTCATATGGATATCCATTTAATTGCCGAAGCGCCTCGCCAATTACCAACCCGGCAGAGACCGCAACATTGAGCGACCGCATGCCTGCCACCATAGGAATTCTTATACGCGCATCAACGGCGTCATGAACCGTGTCCGGCACCCCTGCACTTTCACGTCCCAAAAGGATTGTGTCGTCAGCCAGAAACGCGAATGCCGCATAGGGCACCGACCCTTTTGTTGTTAACAAGACCAGACGCCCGGGCGCTGTCTGTGCCTTGCGCTCCTTGTAATACTGCCGCCACGACGAATGGCGCGCCACATCAACCCCGTCCAGGTAATCCATACCCGCCCGGCGCAGGCGCTTCTCGTCCCACACGAACCCGCAGGGCTCAATAACATCCACGCCAATCCCGAAGCATGCTGCCGTGCGCAGCACAGTCCCGGCGTTCTGGGGAATATCAGGTTCATAAAGGGCAATTCGCATGGCTTTTGACGATCAATTCGCTATGTATATTTCCGTTGGCGCAGGTTGCACGCTGGGTTACATACAAACTTAAACATCCCGGCCTCCCGTTGTGCACTCAAAAATGACCCGGCACGTTCATCTTGGGCCTTTCTTTCCGCCGGGTTTTACAGTATATCCTGCGCGTCCTGTGTTAGTATGATTCTGCTGCCGCAGGTTTATAATTCGCCTGAGCGGCCTGTGTAAAACATTGGCCCGATTGGCTTTCCATGTGCGCATTGCGTACCAACGTCACGAAACCCGATCAGAGGGGGGTTTAAATGGCTGATACCGTTACCGCTGCGACAGGTGAGTCCAAAGAGGATGACAAGAGCCGTCGCGATTTTCTGATTGTGGCTACTTCGACAGTTGGTGCCGTTGGTACCGGACTCGCTATCTGGCCGTTCATCGATACCATGAACCCGGCGGCTGATACGCTCGCACTGTCATCCACCGAGATTGATATTTCGCCTATTGAAGTAGGCCAGAGCATCACCGTCGTGTGGCGTGGAAAGCCGGTCTTCATACGACACCGGTCGCAAGCGGAGATCGACGAATCACAGGCCGTCGCAATAGCGGACCTGATTGATCCGGAAACGGACGATCAACGCGTCCAGAAGGCCGAGTGGCTGATCATGGTCGGTGTCTGCACCCATCTGGGCTGCATTCCACTGGGTCAGAAATCCGGCGAGCCGAAGGGTGAGTATGGCGGCTGGTTCTGCCCTTGCCATGGCTCCCACTACGACACCTCCGGTCGTATCCGCAAAGGTCCCGCACCGCTGAATTTAGTGGTTCCAGGGTATGAGTTCCTCGACGATTCAACTGTAAAGATCGGGTAGGGAGACAAACAATGGCTTCTAAATTCATGGAAAACCCGGTCATCAAATGGGTTGAGTATCGCCTACCCATCTTCAGTTTCATCGACCATTCAGTCGGTAGTGGCTACCCCACCCCTCGCAACCTGAATTACTGGTGGAACTTCGGTTCTCTGGCAGGGGTCGCGCTGGTTATCATGATCGCCAGCGGCATCGTGCTGGCCATGAGTTATACCGCCCATGTTGATTATGCTTTTGAATCGGTTGAGCGCATCATGCGCGATGTCAACTATGGTTGGCTGATTCGCTACATTCATATGAACGGCGGATCAATGTTCTTCATCGTTGTCTATATCCACCTGTTCCGTGGCATGTATTACGGCTCCTACAAGGCACCGCGCGAGATCGTGTGGATTATGGGCGTGCTCATCCTGCTCGCCATGATGGCGACGGCGTTCATGGGTTACGTGCTCCCCTGGGGCCAGATGAGCTTCTGGGGCGCTACGGTGATCACCAATCTGTTTTCGGCCATTCCGCTAGTCGGGGATGCCATCGTGACGTGGTTGTGGGGCGGTTTCTCAGTCGATAACCCGACGCTGAACCGTTTTTACGCCTTCCATTACCTGTTACCGTTCGTGATCTTTGCCCTGGTTTTTATTCACTTGTGGGCGCTGCACGTGCACCGTTCAAACAACCCCCTGGGTGTTGAAGCCAAAGCGCCGGAAGACAGTATCCCGTTCCATCCGTATTACACCATGAAGGATCTGTTCGGCATGGGTGTGTTCATGATTATCTTCATGGGCTTTGTGTTCTATGCGCCGAACTTCTTTGGTGAACCGGACAACTATATTAAAGCGAATCCTCTGGTAACCCCGCCGCACATTGTCCCTGAATGGTATTTCCTGCCGTTCTACGCGATCTTGCGGGCGTTCACGGCGGACTTCTTCATGTACTGGCCGATTTCCTGGCTGATGTCCGCAAAACTGGCGGGTGTGATCGCCATGTTCGCATCCATCCTGCTGCTGCTGGTTTTGCCCTGGCTCGATCGTTCCAAGGTTCGCAGCGCGAAGTTTCGACCCATCTACAAGCAGTTCTTCTGGATATTCTTCCTGGATTGCCTAGTGCTGGGCTACATCGGTGCGAAGCCGGCGGAAGGATCGTTTATCATCATTGGTCAGTTGGCGACGTTCTATTACTTCTTCCATCTGATCATCCTGATACCGCTGATCGGTATCCTGGAACGGCCCAGGCCGATCCCGGAAAGCATCAGCGCCGCAGTTACCAAATAGGGCACGGAGGAAAACGCGATGAAAAAGACACTTCTTTCTGCCTTTGCAGGGTTGGCCATGGTGCTGGGAATCTCGCTGATCGGCGCTCCCGCACAAGCTGAAGGCGATACCGCGCTGCCTTATCAGGACTGGTCGTGGTCCGGGCCGTTTGGCACCTTCGAGCGCGCGGCGCTCCGTCGTGGCCTGCAGGTCTATTCCGAAGTTTGCAGTGGCTGTCACAGTGTCAAGCTGGTGGCCTATCGCAATCTGATGGACATCGGCTTCGCGGAAGATGAGGTAAAGACCTTTGCCGCCGAGTTTGAAGTTGAGGATGGTCCCGATGCCGATGGCGAAATGTTCACACGCCCGGCGGTCCCCGCCGACCGTTTTGTTCAGCCCTTTGCCAACGAAAACGCCGCACGCGCATCCAATAACGGCGCGTTACCGCCGGACCTGTCGCTGATGACCAAGGCCCGCAAAAATGGCGCGGATTACGTCTATGCGCTGCTGACCGGTTATGAAGAAGAAGCCCCGGAAGGCATCGATCTTCTGGAGGGCATGAGCTACAACCACTACTTCCCGGGCAACCAGATTGCCATGGCGCCGCCCATCGACGATGACGCGGTGGAGTATGCAGATGGTACGGAAGCCTCCAAGGAGCAGATCGCCAGGGATGTCGTAACGTTCCTTGCATGGGCGGCCGAGCCTGAACTGGAAGAACGCAAACGTCTCGGTATTAAAGTCCTGATTTTCCTGCTGGTCCTTACGGGTCTGCTATATGCGCTTAAGCGCAAGATCTGGGCTGATCTGCACTGATCATATCCGGAATGAAAATCGATAACAGCGGCCCTGCCATTGGCAGGGCCGTTTTTCTATGAGGTATGTGGATCACAAAGCGCCAGCCACCGCCGCGTCAGGTCCCGACAAAAAGCCTTCGAGTTCTCCATATGGTCATCAAACTGACGGGGTAACCACTCGCTAAACCCGGGCACTTTGTCTTCCAGATCAGGGGAAAAATTGATCCAGCCTTCGACCAGGGGG
>JAJFIE010000120.1 GCA_021775275.1 Rhodospirillales bacterium
AAATAGCGCTCGCCGTCTTTGGGTGAGCGGATTTCCCCTTCCACCGTATCACCGGTGCGAAGACCAAACCGCCGAACCTGACTGGGTGATACATAGATATCATCCGGTCCCGGCAGATAGTTTGCCTCCGGACTTCTGAGAAATCCGAAACCGTCCTGCAAAACTTCCAGCACGCCATCGCCATAAATCGCGACGTCGTTTTCCGCCAGTCGTTTCAGAATAGCGAACATCATGTCCTGTTTGCGCAGCGAACTGGCGTTTTCGATTTCCAGATCTTCTGCATAGGCGAGAAGGTCGGCGGGTGGCTTGGCCTTGAGTTCTTTAAGATTCATGAGGATGTCATTTCATTGGAGAGATCAGAAATTACCTGAATATGTTGTCATGCAGGGGATTAACGGCGGACGCAGAACTCGCGCTGCGAGTGGTATAAATCCCTGAAAACCGGGATTATCTGCTGGAAATTTCAGAAAAGAAAATGCCGAAAAGATGGAAGAGACACAGAAGTACCGATTTAAGAATTCGAAGTCAAATAAAGATTCACTCTAAACCCGATCCATTAAATGCCGGGACTAAACACCTAGAACGGTTTGACCACGACAAAAATAACAATGGCGATCATCAAAACGGTGGGAACTTCGTTCAAAATCCGAAAATATTTTTGCGAGTGAACATTGCGATCCTCGGCAAACGCCTTACGCAACTCCCCCATCATCATATGACAAATCACCAACCCGCCCACTCCGGCCAACTTCACATGCAACCAGCCCTCACTCCAACTGGATGGCGACTGGTCCAGCAGTAAGGGCAAACCAAAACCAAATGACGCGATCATCGCCGGATACATGATGGCGTACAGCAACCGGCGCTCCATGACCTTGAAGGTCTCGGACTGCACGCTGCCCTTCTCGCAATCCGTATGGTAGACAAACAATCGTGGCAAATAGAGAAGCCCGGCCATCCACGCGATAACGCTGACGATATGCAGCGCCTTCAACCACACATAAGCATCACCGGAAAGATCAAGCATTCGAGTGTTCCTCTACGCGGCTTTGTGCGGACACTGCGAGCGGTCCGCCGGGCAAAGCCTGGCACCATTATCACATCGAATGGCGCTCTGGTCATCCGGTCCGTTCAGGGCGTTTGTGACAAGGTGGGCCAATCCGCCAATGAATTTCTCGTGGGTGGCCACGGCGGGAACCCGGACATAGGCAGGAACGCCCCACCCTGTGGCCAGATCACGGTATTCTATATCCAGTTCCACCAACGTTTCAGAATGCTCCGACACAAACGCAATCGGCACGACGACCACCGGGATTTTATCATTGCCGGCCTTCTTCAACTCATCTTCCGTCGATGGGCCAATCCATTCCAGGCGACCGACCCGGCTTTGATAACAAATGCTCATTGAGAACGCCGGTATATCCATTCCATACAGACGCTGCACGACGGCATCCACCGTCTGCTCCACCTGCCACTGATAAGGATCGCCTTTTGCGATGATCTTCTTTGGCAGCCCGTGGGCTGAAAACAAAACACGCGGGATCATACCCTCTGGACATTTTTTCAATGCACCGACGATAAGATCGGCCTGGGCTTCAACCCAGCCCCTGTTGGTGGGATAACAACAGATTTCATGGGTTGGCGCCATCAATCCTACAATGTCCGCCGTCCGCCTCCATTCCGTCACCGAAGAGCCTGTCGTTGTCGTTGAATATTGGGGGTATAGCGGCAGCAGAATGATGTCGTCAGGTGCAAAGTCACGCGCAGCTTCAGCCGCCTCCAGACTCATGGGATGCCAGTACCGCATGGCGATAAATGCCCTGAACTCATGGTCCGGGTTTTCGCCATTCAGCCGATCTGTCAGGGCATCCGCTTGTTGTTGGGTCAGATTCACCAGAGGGGACCCGCCACCAAGAATTTTATAAATTTCGCAGGCAATGGGTGCACGCTTTTTCGAAATCCAGCGCGCCAACAGCCATCTTATAGGTGATGGCGCTGCAATAATCGCGGGATCATTAAACAGGTTGAAAAGAAACGGCTCAACGGAATCCAGCCTGTCAGGGCCACCCAGATTGAACAAAATAATCGCTGTCTTTTTCACCAGCTTACACCGTATCTGAATTTCTATCGGTCATGGCTGACGAATTAATTCCACAATGCGGGCGACATTCTCGGGTGGTGTTTGCGGAACAATACCGTGGCCCAAATTGAAAATGAACGGCCCACCGCCCAAAGTTTTTTTAATCCGCAACACTGCTTCGTCCAGCGCATCGCCACCAGCCACCAATAACTGATTGTCCAGATTTCCCTGCACCGTCGCCAGTGGCTGGATGTTATCACGCGCCCATTCCAAGGGAACGTTCGCATCCAGACTGATTCCCGTTACACCGGTTTTACGAACAAACTCGGGAGCCATCAATCCGCTTCCACGCGGAAATCCAATAATGGGAGTGTTCACATTTTTTGCCCGAACTCCCTCAATAATGCGGCGGGTCGGCTCAATCACCCAGCGTCGGAACGGTTCTTCCGCGAGCAACCCTGACCAGCTGTCAAATAGCTGAATGACCTCGGCGCCGTTTTCGATCTGTGTGTTCAGATATTCAATCGTCGCATCTACCAAAAGATCAATGATTTCAGAAAAAGTTTCAGGCTCTTGATAGGCCCACCGGCGAGCAGTTTCACCGTCTGTTCCACCCCGTCCTTCGATCATATAGATCGCTACTGTCCATGGCGAACCGGCAAATCCGATGAGAGTCTTATCCTCCGGCAACTCGACTTTGAGCCGCCGGAGCACCTCGAATACAGGCGCCAGATGATCAAGAACGCCACCTGAATTCAGTTTCCTCAATGCTTCCACGGACCGGATCGGATCAAGAACCGGCCCTTCGCCTTCCCGAAACGCAACATCCTGACCCAGAGCATCAGGTATAACCAGAATATCGCAAAACATGATGGAGGCATCAAAATCATACCGGCGGATCGGCTGCAACGTCACCTCAACCGCCAGATCAGGCGTGTAGCAAAATTTCAGAAAGTTTTCCGCCGTTTTCCGTGTTTCACGGTACTCCGGCAAATACCGGCCAGCCTGGCGCATCAGCCAGATGGGGGGTGTTTCCAGGGTTTCGCCATGGAGGGCTCGAATGAGGGTTTTGTCTTCCGTTTTCATGGGCCGAATGTACGCAAGACGATCATCAAGTGCACGGCCTAATCTACTAAAAGACATATATTTAGAAAAATATTGTAGTTGTAGTAGTAGCGCTGGAATCGGGGATTATTTTTACCCCACATAGTTTTCAAGATTCTATCTGACAGAAAAAATCGTAATCTCTTGGTATGGATAAGTTCGTGAATTGAATTCAAATTCTGGCCTAGGCACTCAGATAACAACTTTCTGTAATAATGTGAATCACGGGGACATCATTTTATTTCAACCCGGGGACTATTCAGTTATTACAGCTGTGGATAATTTCATACACCGGTCAATAGAACGCCTGATTGAAATCTTATTGGGTGGAAAAATAATCGAATGAAGTCAGTGGACCACTTATCCCCACCTTATTCCAATCGTTATGGAAAGAGTTATACCGCGTGAGAACCATTCATTTGCATCTTGTTTCTGATTCAACTGGCGAAACCGTCAGTCACGTTGCCCGGGCATCACTCGTTCAGTTTGATGATGTACAGGTTGAAGAGCATCTCTGGTCCATGGTGAGATCAGAACGCCAGGTTGCGGATATTATTGAGAACATCCGTGAAAAACCGGGATTCGTTCTATATACGGTCGTTGATTCCATGGTTCAGGCAGCATTGGAAACCGCGTGCCGGGACTTACAGATTCCCTGTGTATCCGTACTTCAGCCCATTGTGAATACTTTGAGAGGTTTTCTCGGCCAGGAAGGCCACGCCCGACCCGGTGGTCAACATGTTCTGGATGCGGAGTATTTCAGCCGTATCGCCGCCATGGATTTTGTTCTCAGTCACGACGATGGCCAGTCCGTCAATACCCTGAACGACGCTGATGTTATTCTGGTCGGGGTGTCACGGACGTCGAAAACGCCGACCTGTATTTATCTGGGAAATCGTGGCATTCGGGCGGCGAATGTTCCAATGGTTCCCAGCTCGGAATTGCCGGCAGAACTGTTTGAGGTGGACGGACCGCTGGTGATTGGTCTGACCAAGGATCCGAAACGTCTCGTCGAAATCCGCAAACAACGCCTGAAGATCCTCAACCAAAATCAGGATACAGACTATGTGGATTTTGAGATGGTGACCAAGGAAATCAACGACGCGCGTCGTCTGTTCACCCGCCATAACTGGCCAACCATCAACGTATCGAGGAAATCCATCGAAGAAACGGCAGCAACGATCATCCAGCTTCATCTGCGCCGCCAGGAAGGTGATACCTGAAACAACGCGGCACCATTGTTTTGGCGTCCGCCAGTTCGTCGCGACGGGATATCCTTGTTGGCGCGGGACTGGATATCACCGTTGATCCGGCAAAAATCGATGAGCAGGCCTTTAAAGACCGGCATTGCACCCTGGGCCTGTATGATGTGGCGCGTGGCCTCGCTACCGAAAAGGCGCAGTCCACTGCCGCCCGGCACCCCGGGTCCATCGTTATTGGCGCGGACCAAACCATGGAGTGCGATGGCACAGCCTATGACAAACCCGCCCACATGACCGCAGCGCGCCGTCACTTGCAACAGTTGCGGGGGCGGGTGCACACTCTTCACAGCGCCGTATGCATCGTCCGCGACCAGGAGGTTCTCTGGTCCATTGTCGATGATGCGCATATGACCATGCGGGACTTCGATAACGGGTTTCTGGAAGACTATCTGACGGGTTCAGGAAAAACCGTGCTGACGTCTGTCGGTTGTTATCGTCTGGAGGGAACGGGAGCCCATTTATTCTCTCACATTGACGGTGATTTTTTTACAATTCTGGGACTGCCGCTCTTGCCGCTGCTTGGCTTTCTCCGGGAAATGGAAATTCTTCATTGACCCCATAGCGGCCAGCGCGGCACCTTCACAAATGAAGATGTGTATTAGAGCCACAGCGAGCCAGAGGAAAACCGGAGCCATGAAGGCAATTAGTGGAAAAGCCCGACTCGCTGGTGTCATGGGGTGGCCCGTTAACCATTCTTTGTCACCGCGCCTGCACGGCTACTGGCTTGAGACCCTTGACATCGATGGCGCATACGTACCTCTGGCCGTCGCGCCGGACAATGCCGCAGACGCCATCGCCATCTTGCCGAAATTGGGCTTTCGCGGGCTGAACGTAACGGTTCCCTACAAGGAAACCGCCATGGGCTGTGTGGATTCACTGGATGATCTGGCGCGCCGCATAGGTGCTGTGAATACAATTATCTATGATGAGGATGGCTACAGTCATGGCACGAACACCGACGGGTTCGGCTTTATTGAAAATATTCGCCAACACGCCCCGGATTATGATTTTTCAAGTGGCCCGGTTATTGTGCTGGGCGCGGGCGGTGCTGCGCGCGCCGTAATTGTTGCCTTGATGGATGCCGGCGCCCCTGAAGTACGCGTGACCAACCGGACTCTTGAACGGGCTGAAGTTCTGGCGGCGCATACCGGGAACGGTGGCGATATAAAAGTGCTTCCCTGGGAGCAACGCAACGACGCCCTGGTTGATGCCGCATTGCTGGTGAATACCACGACTTTGGGCATGACTGGTCAAAGGGCGCTGGATATAGAGTTGCAACAGCTGCCCACTGGTGCCTGTGTGACCGATATCGTCTATGCACCACTGGAAACGCCGCTGTTGGCGGATGCCCGTGAACGTGGAAATATTGTTGTCGATGGGATTGGCATGCTCTTGCATCAGGCGCGCCCGGGCTTCAAAGCGTGGTTTGGCGAGGACCCGGATGTCAGCGAGGCGCTTCGTGCTCATGTGCTCGAGACCAGGTGATGTTCATCCTCGGATTGACCGGCTCCATTGGCATGGGAAAGACCACGGCGGCGGCGGCCTTCCGGCGTTTGGGGGTTCCTGTTCATGATGCCGATGCCACGGTCCACTGGTTAATGGGCTTGGGCGGATCGGCGGTTTCCGCCATTTCCAGGCATTACCCTGATTGTATTGTTGACGGCGCGGTGGATCGTCAGGCTTTGGGCGCGCGGGTATTCGGTAATGATCCGGCGCTGAAAACACTGGAAGGTATCCTGCATCCCCTGGTCAGGGATGCAGAACGACGATTTCTTCGTAAAAGCGCGCTGCATGGAGCAGCGCTGGTGGTCCTTGATATTCCCCTGCTGTTTGAAACCGGGGCAGAGGACAGATGCGATGCCGTCGCGGTGGTGTCGGCGCCTGACTTCGTGCAGCGCCAACGAGTGATGAGACGGCCCGGGATGACTGCGGAAAAAATGGCGTCCATTATGGGTCGCCAGATGGCAGATGCAGATAAGTGTGGCCGCGCTGATTTCGTTATTCAGACCGGCCAGGGCCGCGCCGATACCTTGCGTACCATCAAGGAAATTGTCAGATTGGTGCAGGGTCAACCGGGTGCCAAATGGCCGCCGGCCCCGGATAATTTACACAGTTCCGAATGAGCAGGAAAAATTGATGATTGAAATTGTTCTCGATACGGAAACCACCGGCCTTGATCCTGCATCCGGCCACCGGATCGTTGAAATTGGCTGTGTTGAGCTGGAAAACCATCTGGCTACCGGACGCACCTATCATCAGTACATCAATCCGGAGCGCGATATGCCAGCGGAGGCATTTGCCGTTCACGGCTTGTCAGAAGAATTCCTGGCGGACCATCCGGGCTTTGCGGAGATTGCCGACAAATTTCTTGAATTCATCGGTGACGCGACGCTCGTGATTCATAACGCCGACTTCGATATGGGGTTCATCAATGCGGAACTGACGAATTGCGGGCGCGATCCAATCCCGCGAGAACGCGCCGTGGATACAGTCACCATGGCGCGCCGTAAATTTCCCGGCGCCCGCGCCAGCCTGGACGCACTTTGTCAACGCTTTAGCATCGATAATACGGACCGTGAATTGCATGGCGCTCTGAAAGATTCCCGCCTGCTGGCAGATGTTTACCTGGAGCTCATTGGCGGACGCCAGCCGGGTCTCGAACTAAAGGCGGACAAAAAGACCTTGGCAACACAACAGATGGAACGACAGTTTCGCGAGCCACGCCCCCATGCGCCGAACGCAGACGAAACGGCTGCACATGCCGATTTCATGGCGCGGATTGAAAACAACCTCTGGTCTGATTGATCAAAGGACAGGTCGCCGAATGCGCCGGAAAGCTGAAAAATGCACAAATTAGTGCGTGCTGGCTCCGTCTGGAGCACTTTCGGCGGTATTATCGCCGCCGCTGCCGGTCTTTGCTTCTTCCGCCATGCTCCTGCGATACATTTCGACGAAGTCCAGGGGACTGAGCATCATTGGCGGGAAACCCCCATCGCGGCTGATGTCGGCAATGATATTCCGGGCAAACGGGAACAGCAGGCGTGGGCACTCGATCAGTAACAGCGGACGCAGAGCCTCTTCGGTCGCACTGATGCGAAACAGTCCGGCATAAGTGAGTTCGAGAATAAACGCCGTTGTACCGCCAACCTTGCACTGCGCGTTGACGAGCAAGACCACTTCGTAGGTATTGTCCTGTAGGTGGTTGGCTCGCACGTCGACATTAATCTGAATGTCCGGGGCTTCGTTCTGCATCTCCGAAAAAATACCAGGAGCCTCCGGTGCCTCAAAAGAAAGATCCTTGATATACTGCGCGCCAATGGTGATGGGCGGGGCCGTAGGCTCGGTTGCTGCGTCATCGGTATTCGATGTATCGGCTTCAGCCGTCATGGGTTTTGTCCCTCATATCTGACGTGTGTCGGTGTAATGTCAAAATGAAAACGCTCGTTAGGCGATGTGTCAGGTGGCGTGTTGGGCTGTTGGCTATCATGGAATAAAGGCTGGGACAACCGCCTGCGGTCGGTCATGAATACTGAAACACTTACGGCTCGATGCGCCGATCATTGGGTGGGTATTCATCATCGTCATTTTTTCTGTCCGCCGACACGTCTTCGAATTCGCCATCGATAACAGGGCCGTGCCGGGCAGCCCCTTTGCCGGGGGGATGATGTCCACCCATCCCGGCGGCCCCGTTGCCAGACCAGATGGTGGTGCGCCCGGATCGCAAGAGGTGCGCGGCGATCTGCGCCGCCACAGCGCGCCGGAATGGTGCAATCAGCAGGGCGAAACCAACGCCGTCCGTGATAAAGCCGGGGGTCAGCAGAAGGGCCCCGGCAATCAACAGGCAAAGTCCGTCAAACATTTCGCTGACTGGCATCTCACCGCGGGCCAGACTGTCCTGAACCCGCCGGAGAACGCCCAACCCCTGCACACGCAGAAAAGCCGTACCGATAATTGCAGTCAGAATGACTAAGCCCAGCGTCGGCCATAATCCAAGTCGGTCCCCCGCTTCTATAAAAACCGCAATTTCCCCAATGGGAACAGCGATCATGATGAACAGTAAAATGAACCCCATGCTTGCCCTTTGCCTCTGTTCCGCTTATCTACCGGGAGGTGGTTTTCCACCACGACCGCACAGGTTTCCGCGATTTGTCCTGCTTTGGATCAAATAGTCGCGGTTTCAGTCCTTGGTGTTTAACCTAGGGCGCGATGCGGGTCCAGTTTTGGTGCGTAACGGAGTAGATATAGAACACCATGGGAAACGGCTTCCAGTTTATTGATATCATCCTGTTTGCGATGATCGCTGCATTTCTGATCTTTCGTCTGCGTAATGTGCGTGGCCGCCGTGACGGACATGAGGGTGGTTTTTCGGATCCCATGAAGCCACGAGGCAACAAAGATGCCCAGAATGGTGACGATGACGGTGACGACAACGTCGTGCAATTGTCTGACCGTAGCCAGGATGATGACTGGCCACCCATGGAAGAAGACGCCACGACCGCGTCTGATGATCCGCTTGCCAATGGTTTGACGGAGATTAAGCGAGCTGACCCATCGTTTAATCCTGGCGAGTTCATGGAGGGCGCTGCCGCAGCGTTTGAGATGATTCTGAACGCCTATGCGGCAGGGGATACGTCGTTGCTGAAAAGCCTTTTGAGCGCTGATGTCTATGGTAACTTCAGTCAGGCGATTCGTGATCGTGAACAGGCAGGCGAAGTGCTGGAAGACACGCTTGTCGATATCAAGAGCGCGGAAGTCGTCGAAGCGTTTATGGAGTCGCGTCAGGCAACCGTGACGGTTAAGTTCGTCAGTGAGCAGGTGAACGCGACACGGGATGAAAACGGCGACGTTGTTGATGGAAATCCGAATGCGATTATCACGGTTACCGATTTCTGGACATTTGCCCGTGACACGGGATCAAGGGACCCGAACTGGACTCTGGTTGCGACCCGCAGTCTGGATTAAGCGATTTTCCCCGGTTATCGTGGCGTTTGTGCTAACGGCGACGCTCACTGCCTGTGCGCCGGGCCTGTTCCAGTTTCCACAACCCCTCCCTTCTGACGCGCCATCTGACCAGTCATCAGGCCCGACCGAACTTGTTCTCAAAGCACAACCGTTTACGGTTATCCCCGGGTGGGAGACGCGTGATCTCGTGGGTGTGCTGCCAACCTTTCTGGAATCCTGTGGCAGAATTGCCCGCCGCCCGGCCAATGCGCCATTTGGAAACCACCCCCTGTTTGGCACCGTGGCTGAATGGAATGTG
>JAJFIE010000013.1 GCA_021775275.1 Rhodospirillales bacterium
GGGTGAGATTTCCGCATCCGATGTTTGGCGTTCACCTGCATAGGCCGCCGCCGCCGGACTCAGATACGAATCGAAATCGAGATCAGGGTCAATCCCCTCCAACGTGCGCATACTGTCGCCGCTATCGGTCAGATCGCACCATGGTGAAAACAGCGCCAGCGCCGCAGGTGGCGGCAGGCCATCCGCCATAGCGCGTAACACAGTGGCGAGGCTCAGATTACCTCCGGCTGAATCCCCCGCCACGGCCACGTTATCGGCGCCAAAGGTGTCGCACAGATGACGGTAGACGCTGAGGGACGCATTGAGGGCCGCAGGATAGGGATTTTCCGGCGCAAGCGGGTAATCAACCGCCCACACATCGATGCCGAGGGAATGAGCCAGCGGTGCGCTGAGTGTCAGACCCTCCCACGGGCTACCGGAAATATAGCCGCCACCGAACAGATACATCAACGTCTTGCTCTCTGCCGCCATCGTCCGGGCTTTGGGAACAACCCTCTCGACCCGGACGCCGCCAATATCCTCCGGTTCAATGTGATCAACGAAGGAATCATAAACAGACTGACTGGCCGCATTAAACCCGTCCCGGAGAGACGCTCGCATTTCCTTCCATTTTTCCGGTGAGGTGGGCCAGACAGCCGGTTCCGGCGCATGACTCAGATACGCTGATGCTTCGGCGCTGATGGTTTTTGGAATTCGGATAGCTCGCACCACGGCGCCCTCCAGGACTTTAGACGTTTAAATTCTTCAGGCTATTTAATATGAAAGATCATTCATCACTATCAGATGAACCATCACCGCTACCATTCATACTTGACGGCCCCATACCTGCCTTGGCTATTTTCTTGTCTGTATTGTACTGGCTCAGTGCATAGACAGACCAGATAGCCGCAGGAATCCAGCCGATAAGTGAAATCTGTAATATCAGACAGATAATGCCTGCAATGGGCCGACCAATGGTGAAGAACCCAAGCCATGGCAGCAAAATTGAAATAAGTAATCGCACGATAAACCCCTTTATTATTACCTCTTCGGACCGCACACGGGTTGGCGTGGGCTGCTGAATTATTTCACAGAACACCCCGCACTTCAAAACTGTCTTGTTGATCGAGATGGCAAGCCCTAGTTTTCGCGCCATGAAAGTGGATCTGTTTGATTTTGAATTGCCCACCGAGCTGATCGCGCAAGCCCCGGCTCGCCCGCGAGATTCCGCCCGCATGATGACGGTGCCGAACGATGGCCCCATCGGCGACCATCGTGTCCTTGATCTGGCAAACCACCTACGTCCTGGCGATTTGATGGTATTCAATAACACCAAGGTCATCCCGGCGCGGTTGATTGGACACCGGCTCCAAGAGAGTGGCGGGAAACCCGACCCGGATAATCCCGGAGCGAAGATCGATGTCACCCTGCACAAGGCGGACGGTGCGGACTGTTGGCGTGCATTCGTGCGCCCGGCGCGCAAATTGAAAGTCGGAGACCATATCCGGTTTGCGGATGATTTCAGTGCCACCGTGACGGAAAAGTTTGACGGCGGGGAAATTGCCCTCGTCTTTGACCGGGCGGATAATGACCTGCGCGAGGCTCTGCATCAATACGGCACCATGCCCCTGCCACCCTATATCCACCGAAAGGGCATACGGGATGACGGGCGACGTGACACTGATGCCAGCGATTACCAGACCCTGTACGCCAAATATGAAGGTGCCGTTGCAGCGCCAACCGCCGGGTTACATTTCACGGATCGGTTGTTCGAATCCCTGCAAAAGCGCGGTGTGGCGCATACCTTTGTCACCCTGCATGTAGGTGCGGGCACTTTTCTGCCTGTAAAGGTTGACGATACGGCCGGTCACCGCATGCACGCGGAATGGGGCGAGGTTTCGCAGGGCACAGCCAATGCCGTTAATCAGGCGAGATCAGACGACAGGCGCATTGTCGCTGTCGGCACGACGGCGTTGCGATTGCTTGAGAGCGCCGCAATGCCGGATGGAATTATCACTGCATTTTCCGGCGATACGGACATCTTTATTACGCCCGGTTATCGCTTTCGCACCGTCGATGTTTTGATGACCAATTTTCATTTGCCGCGCTCTACCCTGTTCATGCTGGTATCTGCCTTCACCGGGCTGGAGCGCATGCAGACCGCCTATGCCCATGCCACTAAACAGGCATACCGGTTCTACTCTTACGGTGACGCCTGTCTGCTTGAACGGGCATAACGTCTGAATTTCACAAAATCCGAGATAATTATATAACATTAATTTAATGTTATTATTTTTATTTTACGAAATTATTTGTGATTCTAATTTTTATACATATATTAATAGCAGTACATGCCGTTGACCAACTTCCATGACGACTGCGAGTGCCCACTATGCCCCTAGATGACATTCGGAACGATGCCCTGCCGCCGCCGACTGGACCAGCCCTTGAGGTATGGGAGAAATACGGCCTTCTGGATGGCGAAGCGCTGCTGGACGCCATCATTCATGAGGCATTCCCGGGCCGCATCGCGGTATCATCATCCTTTGGCACAGAGTCTGCTGTCCTGTTGCATCTTGTCGCCCGTGTCGCACCCGAAACACCGGTCCTGTTTCTCGATACCGGCATGCTGTTCGCCCAGACAGATCAGTATCGGCGTAAACTGGAAGATCAGTTGGGGTTGAGCGACGTTCGCGTTATCCACCCGGATACCGACCACATTCGAGAGTATGATCCGGACGGCACCCTGCACCAGCGGGACCCGGATGCCTGCTGTCACCTTCGCAAGGTGTTACCCATGCAGCGGGTTCTCAATGATTTCGATGCGTGGATCACCGGGCGCAAGCGTGCCCATGGTGGCGCCCGTCAGACACTGCCGATTATTGAGCACGACGGCAGGCATACCAAAATCAACCCCCTTGCAACGTGGGACAATGACCAAGTTCAGGCAGTGTTTGCCAAGCATGACCTGCCCCGCCATCCCCTGGAGGAAATGGGATTTACTTCCGTGGGATGTCATCCATGCACGGGCCTGCCGCAAGCTGATGCTGGCGTGCGCAGTGGTCGATGGTCCGGCCTGGATAAGACTGAATGTGGAATTCATAAGGCGCCTTGGGCCGGTCAGGGTATCTGAAGCATGCCCGCCTTTGTGCCCTGAACGGGTCAAGCGCGCCGAACACCGAGACGGCCCCGTATGTTTGCCTGGGTATTCCCAGTGTCTTGCACGCGGGGCCGTTGACGTTTATCCAGTGGGCCAGATTCCGGATGGAGCGATGACATCACATGATTGATCCCACATGACTGGCCTCGGATTTGAATTGCTGCACCGTGACGGCGATGCCCGCCGTGGGCAATTGACCACGGCGCACGGCGCCATCGAAACACCGGCCTTCATGCCCGTGGGAACGGCAGCAACCGTCAAGGCCATGCGCCCTGAATCCGTCCGCGAAACGGGTGCGGAAATCATTCTTGGCAACACCTATCATTTGATGCTGCGGCCGGGTGCGGAACGTATTGCGGCCCTGGGCGGTCTGCACGCCTTCATGAACTGGCCGGGGCCGATCCTGACCGACTCAGGCGGTTTTCAGGTAATGTCCCTGACTGACCTTCGAAAACTGGAAGAGTCCGGTGTGACCTTCCGATCTCACATCGACGGTACCTACCATGAACTGACACCGGAACGCTCCGTTGAAATCCAGCATCTGCTGGATTCCAACATCACCATGGTGCTGGATGAATGCACTCCTTTTCCGGCAACCGAAGAACAAACGGCGGAGTCCATGCGCCTGTCCATGCGTTGGGCCGAACGCTGCAAGGCGGCGTTTCAGGAACGCGATGGCTATGGCCTGTTCGGCATTGTGCAAGGCGGCATAATCCCCGAGTTACGACAGGAATCGGTCAACGCGCTCACCGGTATAGGCTTCGACGGGTATGCGGTGGGCGGTCTCGCCGTCGGCGAAGGACAGGACGCTATGTTTCTGACCCTGGATGCCACTACGCCGTTCCTGCCCACGAAGCGCCCACGTTACCTGATGGGCGTGGGCAAGCCGGAAGACCTGGTGGGGGCGGTTGCCCGTGGCATTGACATGTTTGACTGCGTATTGCCGACCCGGTCCGGACGCACCTCCCAGGCGTTTACCCGACGCGGTCAGATCAATCTGCGCAACAACCGGCATAAGGACGACCCCCGACCGCTGGATGAAAACTGCCCCTGCCCTGCGTGCATTGGCTATAGTCGCGCCTACCTGCATCATCTGACCATGGCCAAGGAAATCCTCGGTCTCATGCTGTTGAGCTGGCACAACCTGCATTATTATCAGGAACTGATGGCAGGCATGCGCACCGCCATTTCCGATGGTCGTTTCGAGGCTTTCAGAGAGAATTTCGACGCTGAATACATGGCTGGCGATATTCCGATGATGGACGGGTAACACGATAAAAAATCCCATTAAACTGTATTCACGACAACCAAGAAACTGGTTATAATCAGTACATGGAAAATATTTCAGATGCCGTCCGTATGTCCTGCATTCTATGCGTCGATCCTGATCGTCAATGGCTGAATATAATGACGCGGGAGCTCAAGGCTATTGGTGTGCGTGAAGTGCTTGGCACAACAGACCCGGTAGAAGGCCTGGAATGCATTCGCGATGACGATCCGGATATTCTCATCACCAACTATAATCTGAAGTTTATCCGGTTTCTGCGCCATGCCGAGGCAAGCCCTAATCGCAAGATTCCAATTATTGCGGCCACCAGCAAACTGAATGAGATGGAAATTGCCGATATGCGGGATGCAGGCGTCAATGAAATTGCTGCCAAGCCCTGCTCCATTGCGCAACTCGTGAAACGAATCGATGCCATTGCCATCCACCCGCGTGAGTTTGTCATGTGCGAGAAGTTTATCGGCCCAACCCGGCGACGAAAGAAAAATCCTATCAACGGACCAGACAGACGGGACGCAAATCCATAGAGACCAATCACCGGCGCGCGATGATACGCGGATAACACCCTGTCCTTCGCATTCTGATCCTCGCAGTCCGGCAAATTGCAAAACCTGGCAGGCTATCGTTGATAATTTCGCGGGCTCATATGGCCACTCTAACAGAAAGCCTCATGGGCGCCGAATGCCTATGCGTGCTGTAGAGCCAGGATTAACGCTTGATATTGAACCCTGTTTTCGAATATTGACGTTAAGTCACCGCTACATTGATTGATCCATGATCCATAAACTTACGAGAAATGTATTCCGCCAACTTTCCGTTGGCTTTCTTTTCGTGTCCTTGGCGCTTACCACCATTATCGTTCTGACGCAGTCCCTTAACTTCGTGGAGATGATCGTCAATCAAGGCGCCACCGTTGGAATGTTACTACAGCTCACGATCCTGCTTGTGCCGAAGTTTCTGCCAATCATATTTCCCATCGCGCTGTTTCTGGTCATCATGTTCTTCTATTCGAAACTGACGGCGGATCGTGAACTGGTGGTTATGAGCGCCGCAGGTCTGAGCCCGCTTCAGTTGGCGAAACCGGCTATTGTTTTGGCTTTAATTGTCACCTTCTCAACCTATGCCATCAACATCTTTCTGTTGCCCGAGTCTTATCAGATTTTCAGCAAACTGAAGTGGCATATCCGTCACAATATTTCCCAGGTTCTCCTGGAAGAGGGTACGTTCAACTCCATCGGAAACAATACAACGGTTTATGTCCGTGAACGGACGGATGGCAACGTACTCCGTGGCATCTTTGTTCATGATGAAACCGACCCGGAAGCGCCGGTTACCATTATGGCCAAGCGTGGCTCCATTGTTCAGACAGATGAAGGCGCCCGAATCGTCATGTTCGAAGGTAGCCGACAGGTTCTGAACAAAGAATCCAACGATTATTCGATTCTGTTCTTTGACCGCTACAACCTGACAATGGGTGATGCGGCAGAAACCAAAGAACCCAGAAGGCCTGATCGTAAGGAGATGACCATAAATGAGCTATTCGATGTGGAAAACCATCCCTTTATTCAAGAACGGGATCATTCAAAGTACAT
>JAJFIE010000121.1 GCA_021775275.1 Rhodospirillales bacterium
CCCGACCCTGTTCCTGGACCGGGTTGTCAACATGATGGATGAGGGTCAGGACGTTGCCATCCGCATCGGCAACCTGCCTGACTCGTCGCTTGTCGCCACCCGCGTCGGCGCCGTTCGGCGGGTCACGTTCGGCGCGCCGGGATACCTGAAAGCACACGGCCTGCCGCAACATCCCGGGGACCTGGTTGATCATTGCCTGATCCAGTCTCTGACCATGGGAACCAACCGTGACTGGTCGTTTCAGAAAAATGATGTCCCCATCACCATTCGCGTTGCGCCACGCCTCGGCATGAACACAAACGATTCCGTTATCGAACTGGTCACGGCTGGCTGGGGGCTTTCCCGCCTGCTATCCTATCAGATCGCCCCCCATCTGGCGGATGGCCGCCTACAGACGGTGCTGGGCGAATTCGAGCAAACGCCCCTTCCCATCCACGTGGTGCATCAGGAAGGACGACGGACATCGCCAAAGGTCCGGGCTTTCGTGGATTACATGGTTGACCGCCTGCGCGCCAACCCGGCGATCAACTGATCAGATCACCACAATGCGGACAGGGAAGACGGAGAACGCAGATGACTGACGACAATAAACTGGACAGCGCGACGGATAACGCGGGGGTTCGCGTACCACCGCCTCTCCTCTTTCTTGGATTAGTGCTCATCGGGTTGTGGTACGATTCTCCGTGGTTTGAAGGTCACATGACAGGGGTTGAGGTGATCATTGCCGGAGGCATTCTCGTCGCGGCGGGGTTCGCCCTGATCATAATCGCCGCACCGCGCCACAAGAAGGCCGGCACCAACGTTGAGCCATGGAAGCCCACCACCACGATCATTGACACCGGAATCTATGCGTATTCCCGCAACCCCATCTATCTGGGCATGGCGCTGAGCCATGGTGGATTGGCGATTAGCGGCGGCAGCATGGCTGCGCTGGCCACGTTGGTCTTTGGCATTCTGGTTACCCAGACCTATGTCATCGCCCGGGAAGAGCGTTATCTGGAGGCAAAATTCGGCAAGGTCTACAGCGATTACAAGGCACGGGTGCGGCGCTGGATTTGACGGCAAGCCGGGATCAATGCACGCCGTTGCATACCGCCGCGTCGATCGATCTTTCGGGTGGAAATTTCACGACAACCGTTGTGCCGAGATCAAGCGTACTTGTTATGGAAAATGTACCACCATGTAATTCGACCAGATTCTCGGTGAGGGGCAACCCGAGGCCCGTCCCCTCGTATTTCCTTTCGTTGCTGTTATCAGCCTGCTGAAACGGCTCCATCACTTTTTCAAGGTCCGTGGGGTTCATGCCAATGCCCGTGTCCGAAACCTGAAAAACAAGGCTCCCGTCATCCTGATGGGTGACGTCAAGCTCGACTGAGCCGCCTTCATTGGTAAACTTCACTGCGTTGTTGAGGAGATTTACCAATATCTGTTTGAGCCGACGTAAATCGCCGTATAAGGACGGTAAATGACCAGGAACAGTGCGCGTCACTGTCACACCGCCCTTCATGGCTCTCGGTTTGATCAACCGGATCGATGCATCGACTGCCTCGCGAACATCAATCTGTTCTTCATCGAGTTTAAGTTCGCCTGCTTCGATAACGGTGATATCGAGAATATCTGCTATCAGGTCATGGAGGTGTTTGCCTGATTCATAAATGTTTTCCACATACTCGATATATTTTTCGTTATCGATGGGACCAAACACCTGCTCGCGTATTGAGTCCGAATACCCGAGGATCGCATTCAGCGGCGTGCGCAATTCGTGGCTCATGTTGGCCATGAATTCGGTCCTCACCCGGCTTGCAACTTCTGCATCCCGCTTCGCTTCCTCCAGTTCGCGTTCGGCGCGTTTGCGTTCCGTCATGTCGCGTATTGTACCCAGATACATGACCCGACCATCCATTACTGACTCGCTGATGTTCAAATCCATGGGAAAGGTCTCACCGTTTTTTCGTAGCCCTGTGACTTCCCGTCCGATGCCAATGATCCTGGCTTTGCCTGTTTCCAGATAACGTGACAGGAAACCATCGTGCATGCTCCGCTCCGGTTCCGGCATTAATATGTGCACGTTCTTGCCAATCAGTTCGTCCTCTGAATATCCAAACATACGTTCGGCCTCTGGATTGGTATAATTGATCGTGCCGACCTGGTTTATATTGATTGCGCCATCGGGCAGGCTTTCAAGAACATGGCGGTGGGCCTCTTCACTGGCGCGGAGAGTCTGCTCTGCCCGTTTTCGTTCGGCAATTTCCAGAACAAGCTCATTGGTGCGGTCTTCAACCCGCCTTTCCAGCGTCAGAAAGTTGATATCCAGTTCCGCAGACAAATCGTTGATCACGTCAACCAATGCATCGAGTTCGTCCGGCTCACCTGATTTGTCGAGTTCGATTGTCGGGTGATCTGTGGCCGGTTGAAACTTTCGCACGGTTTCCGCAATTTTGTTGAGGTGTCGGGTGACCAGAAGGTGAAACACGACGAGCAAAACCACCGAGATCAGGAACGTTTTGCCCCCGTTGCCAAGCAGGATGACAACCACCTTGTCGAGGAGCCGCTGGTAAATCTGATCCAGGCTGACGATAACCTTGAGGACGCCGAGTTCAGTGACGTGTCCGTTGTCCATAAAGGTGACAGGAAGGGATGTGGTAACTGTGTTGCCCGAGCGTTGTTCACCCCGTGACCAATGGTCCGATCCGGGGACACTTAATTGCACAAACTCGATATTCGGCAAATTAATCAGCCCGGTCAACAGCAGCCCAATCTGTTCGTCGTCGAAGGTCCAAAGGCTTTGGCTGATGGCGCCCAGATAGGTGGCCTCGATAATACCGAAGTTTCTTTCAATATTGTCCATGTCGTGGAAGTAGTCGATCGCCAACTGGGTCGCTGTCGTGATCAGGGTGATGAGCGAGCTTACCAGGACAACAACAAGAATCAGGCGCTTTGCGATACGACTTTTAAACGTTCCGATCCTGGCAATCGCTTGTTTCATTACGGGATCGGCTCGTCGATCATCAGGAGACCGATCGTTTCATCGAATATCTTCTGGTAGGCGCCATCCGCCTTCATTTCTCGCAACGCGGCGCTGGCGGGTGCAATCAGGTTTTTGTGCTTTTTGTTCAGGTAAAAGAAAGATTCGCGGGTGGCCAAAGGAGCCTCCAGCGGGTGAATCCCGTCGTAACCTTGCGAATTGGCGTGATAGATACCGGAAAGCTTGGCATATGCGATCAGGTCGACACGGCCGGCATCCAGCATGGCGAACAGTTGGTCCACGTACTTGACCTTCGTCAGGGACGCAGTCCCGGTAATATTGCGTTCAAAAATTTTCCACCCGGTAAGAAGAGCGACCCGGTAGGGTTTGAGGCTTTCCCATCCTGATATTTCAACTTTTTCACGGCCGAACACAACAAACTCACGGATCAACGCCGGTTCCATGAATTGCACCAGATTGGGGTATTTATCCGACATGCCGCCGACGCGCGCCAGCATCCCGTCATCCTGACCGGAATTGGCCCGCGAAAGTACTCGTTCGGAGGGAAGAATATTAAAACTGACCGAGATTCCCAGCCTTCCGAAAACTTCCTTTGCAACAAGGTCTTCAAAGCCGGTCCCGTCAACCAACGAAAAGGGCGGGTAGTGCTCGGTCGCGAGCACCAGATTCCCGGGCCATGTGGCTTCCTGTGCCTGGGCGGAAAACAGGGAGGCAAGAAAGACAAGAACGCTAAAAACAAAGGGTCTCATGACCGGGTTACTTCTTCCAAACAGGGGGGTGCAAAATACCCGGGTCAGCGTCTGCACATTGCGTCCGTTTATCGATTTCGGAAAATATCCACACAGAATCGCCGCTGCCGACCATTGGCCGGAAGTGTGTCCACAAGTGCCGTGAACATCGCGCATGGCTGTCGTCATTTTCCGACTACCCAAGATATCCCTCAAACATTCCAGATATCCCCCCGGGCTGTAAAAGCACCCTGTTATACAACGTGAACTGATTACCATAGTATGACCAGGGTTAATTTGCGTACACGCCACGTCGGGCCTCCAGGCAACGGGTTTCATTTTTTGAGACCTTTGCATAAATGGTTTGTGTGTGATTCAAGTATCTCTGGTTGTTTTTAGAGGAGATCAGAGATGTCGCACCGTGAAGTTGGCCAG
>JAJFIE010000122.1 GCA_021775275.1 Rhodospirillales bacterium
CTTAAATTCCCACAGAGACGCATCAGAAACGTCGCAAGTTTAGACGGATTCTGTCTTGAGGTGTTCTGCATTGCCCGTTGAGATGAGCAAAACCGCTGGTTTCAGCCATAAATACTGTCCCAGGGCTTGGCGTAAATCATCATGAATGGACACAGAAACTTGAGATTCTGAATTGCCGATTCGCACACGCCACGCAGGGCTCGCCCACAATGTGAATGTTGACCACCATGAGTATTCCGTGCTCAATCCCGGGAGTGCGCCAAACCCTCGCCAAATTCCCCATGGATATGACTATCATGAAACGCATCGCCATCGCTGGATTTCAGCACGAAACCAACACATTTGCCTCCACGCTCGCCGGTTTTTCAGATTTTGAACAAACCGATGCCTGGCCGGGCATGCTAACAGGTGCGGAGGTGATACCGGGGATGGCAGGAATTAACATTCCCATCACAGGCTTCATTGATGCGGCAAATGCAGCAGGCGGATACGAGTTATGTCCAGTGTTGTGGTGTTCGGCGGAGCCGTGTTCATTCGTGACCACGGATGCATTTGAACGCATTGCCGCAATGATTCTGGACGGGATTCAGGATGCAGGCGAGATTGACGGGATCTATCTGGACCTGCACGGCGCCATGGTGACCGAGGCGCATCAGGATGGTGAGGGGGAGCTCTTGAGGCGTCTTCGCCATCTGGTTGGGCCGGACCTGCCCATCGCCGTCAGTCTCGACCTGCACGCCAATGTAACTCCCGCAATGGTGACGCACGCATCCACCCTGAACATCTTTCGGACCTATCCGCATATCGATATGGCGGAAACAGGCGCCAATGCCCTCGTATCCCTGCAACGCCTGATGGCTGAAGGCCCCTTGTTCAAGGCCTATCGCCAGATACCATTTCTTGTCCCTCTGACCGCGCAGCATACCGGCTCTTCGCCCTGTGAGGCGCTATACGCAGGGCTTGACAGCCTGCAATTTTCTACTCTCTGGTCCGCCGATATCGCCATGGGGTTCCCTCCCGCCGATATTTTTGATTCCGGCTCGTCGGTTGTCGCGTATGCGGAAACACAAAAGGATGCCGACGGCGCGGCGAATATTTTGCTCCAATCGTTCATGGATGCCGAGGGCCTGTTCGATGACGGATTGATGAGTCCGGAAGACGCCGTTGCGGCGGCCATGGCGAATACTGAGGGAAAACCCGTCGTGATTGCCGATGCGCAGGATAACCCCGGCGCGGGCGCATCATCCGACACGGTCGGTCTGCTTGATGCCCTGGTCAGGGGAAACGCACAAGGTGCGGTTCTCGCCCTGCTGGATGACCCCGAGACTGCTTCCGCTGCTCATGAAGCCGGAACAGGTGCGGAAATGACCGTTGCTCTGGGTGGCAAATCAGGCCAGGAGGGTCAACACCCCTATCAGGCTCACGTCCGGGTAGAATCACTTAGTGACGGGGTTTTCCCCTTCACCGGCGACATGTATGCCGGCAACGTCGCCGATCTCGGCCCGACAACGGTTTTGCGAATTCTGGATACTACCGCCGATGTCCGCGTCGTGGTCGGCAGCAAACGCTGTCAGTGCCTGGATCAGGCCGTCTTCAGCCACATCGGCATTATTCCAACTGAACAACGCATCGTTGCGGTCAAGAGCAGCGTACATTTCCGGGCGGATTTCGACTCCATTGCCAGTCGCATCGTTGTCGCCGAAGCGCCCGGCTCACACCCGTGCCGACTGGACATCGTTCCCTACCGGAACCTGAGACCAGATGTTCGTCTGGGGCCCGGCGGTGCGCCGTTTACGCCAAAATCATAACAGCCGATTGTTGAGAGTCTCAGTCGCCTGTTTTGCATCACTCACGATCTTCTTGATGATCGCGGCGGCGGGCTCAATGGCGTCGGCGAAACAGGCTGACTGACCGAAATCGATGATGCCCCTGGACACATTGCCGGTCGCAAAGGCGTTCCAGGCTTCCTCGCCATTGATGATCGGGCGGTATCGTTCGAAGTCATCCACGCCCTGCGCTTCCATTTCCATGACTTCCTCCGCCGCGTCGTTGCGGAGGACCCGGTGGTGATTTTTCATGCTGGTTTCAACCACCACGGAATCCGTCCCGTCGCTCCTGATGACCCGTTCCTTGAAGGCATCATGCGGCACGGCTTCTTCGGCCACCATCATCCGGGTTCCCATGAGCACACCTTCACAGCCCATCGCAAGCGCTGCTGCCAGTTGGGATCCCGTACCGATGCCGCCACCCAAAACAACAGGGATCGAAAGTTCCCGGGGCGCCAGGCCGCCCTGGATCATGGTGCCGATCATCAGATGTCCCGGATGCCCGCCACATTCGGCGCCCACGACGATCACCGCATCAACACCGGCTTTCTCCGCCGACAATGCGTACCGCACGGCCGGAACCTTATGAATAACGGTGACGTCGGCTTCACGAAGTTTTGGCAGCAATACTGTTGGCTTCGCACCCGACGTCTCAACAAACGGAATGCCCTCGTCACACACCACATCCAACAGGGGCAGCAGGCGTTCGTTGGCATCAGGGCGTGCCGAGATATAGAGATTCACGCCGAAACGTCCGTTATCGGTTAAGTCCCGGCATTTTTGTATTTCATCCCGCAATTGCGCCGGATCAGAAAATGTGAGCGCCGACAGAAATCCCGTCGCACCGGCATTCACCACACCCGCTACCAGCTCAGCACGACCCAGCCACATCATACCACCGACCAGTATCGGATGACGAATGCCAAGGGTCCGCGTGACCCATGTATCAAAGACCTGTTGCACCGCACCCTCCCTTTAACCTGATGTCCGATGGGATGACCTAGGAACAACACCTAGGCATGGTCCTCAAGAATCATATCCGCAGCCTTCTCGCCCACCATAATCGTCGGCGCGTTGGTATTACCCGATGTTACTGTCGGGAAAATCGATGCATCGACAATTCGCAAGTTGTCCAATCCATGTACTGCGAGACGGCTGTTAACAACGTTTTCTTTCTTGTCCGCCCCCATCCGGCAGGTGCTGACCGGATGAAACACAGTGCCACTGCGCTGGCGGATATCTTCGATAAGCGCTTCGCGCGACTGCACTTCGGGTCCGGGCGTGATTTCACGATCAATCACTGATGCCATTGAAGGTGCAGCGGCCAGTTCGCGCAGGAATTTCACCCCTTCCAGGGTTGCCTCAAGATCATCGCTGGTTGCAAGATAGTTCGGATAAATGGATGGGTGCTCAAAGGGATCTCCTGACTTGATTGTCAGGTGTCCGCGGCTTGTCGGGCGGGTTGGCTGAATACCCAACAGGAAACCGGGGAACGGATCCGGGTTCATCAACGGTCGTTTGCCGGGGGGCGCTTTGGTGTAACTCACCGGCGAGAAATACAACTGCATGTTTGGCTTTTCGAGTTCCGGTCGTGTGCGGAAAAACCCGCCACCCTGATTGACGCCCAGAGCCAGCGGGCCATGGCGGGTGAGCACATAGCGCATGCCGTGCCAGAGCTTTCCCCACC
>JAJFIE010000123.1 GCA_021775275.1 Rhodospirillales bacterium
GCATCTTCCGACAGGTTGACGATATTGCCGTTAAAAGCAACGGAAGCACCCGCCTTGTCGGACCGGAGCAAAACGCTGACCGGGATGGTCCGTCCCTGAAACACACCATCTGCGCCAATTTCATAAGATAACGGAATACCGCGAAGCATCAGCGAGCCGATGCTTTCATAAGGCCCGTTCAGGGACAGCGCCTTGAAGGTTGCATTAAGATCGTCAATCCGTTCTTCCACGGCGTTTACCGCATCGCGATAAATTACCGAACCGTTGACGATCTCAAAATTATCGAGTTGCAATCCCGGACCCGAGGAAAAGCCAGAGGAAAGGTCGGCCCCATCTGATGCCGGTTCACCCGTTGTCAGATCAATACTGTTACCGGATCCCGTATCGTTTGTTTGCAGTTCTTCAATGACCCAGTTCTGGCGACCATCGGCAATAACCTCCAGGATCACCACCGGATCGACGAGGCGGACCTTGGTCACCTGAATGTCACCACTCATGAGCGGTCCCAGGGCCACATTAACTTCGAGAGAACTCAACCGCACCATCTCGGACTCTGAGCCACCGGGCGCGTTGGCAAACGTCACATCGTTAGCGACTACCGCTGGCGCGGGCAGTATTGCTATCTGAATATCACCGCCGATGACGAGATCCCGACCGGTTATGGATTTAACCTGGGCAGCAATATCAGCCTTGTAGGTGTTCCAGTCGATGAAGCTTGGCACAATCAGAATGCCCGCCACAACGAAGACAATCAGCATTACAAAACCGATTAACAGCTTACGCACCAGATCGTTCCTTTTATTCGTTCCACAACAGGCGGGGGACCATGAGATCAGCCTAGATCAAACACCCGGATTTCCTACCCGTCCACCAATATTACCCGGAAGTCATTCACGTTTGTGAAAGTTGGGCCCGAGATCACCAGATCATCAATTTTCTCAAAGAAAGTATAGGCATCATTGTTGGCCAGCGCATCCACCGGATTGGCGCCCGCCTGCGCCGCCCGGGCCAGGGTATCGGGACCAATTATCGCCCCGGCATTGTCCTCGGTGCCATCGATCCCGTCCGTGTCACAGGCGATGGCATGGATTCCGGCCGCACCGTCCAGCGCCTCGGCCATGGCCAGCATGTATTCGCTGTTCCGACCGCCCCGGCCATCACCGCGAACGATAACGGTGGTCTCTCCGCCCGAAATGATGGCCGTGCGTTCACCACGCTGTTTTGCCGCCAGGGCCAGTGCGGCATGCTCCCGCGCGACGGCGCAGGCTTCACCCTCAATGGCATCCCCCAGGATGACAGGCACATACCCGGCTTCTTCGGCAGCTTTGGCAGCCACGTCCAGACTTGCCTGTGGGAGGGCGACGAGCTTTGTTTCATTGGAAGCCAGTCGCGGATCATTGGGCTTGGGCGTTTCGTCCGCAGCATTATCCAGAATTCGCTGCACGTTTTCAGACGGCTCGATCCCGTATTTCTTGAGGATTGCACGGGCGTCGGCATAGGTCGTTTCATCAAAGACCGTCGGCCCGGAGGCAATGACGGACGGATCATCCCCGGGCACATCGGAGATCAGCAGGGAAATAACCTTGGCCGGGTACGCTGCTGTCGCCAGTCGTCCGCCCTTGATGGCCGACAGGTGCTTCCGTACGCAATTCATTTCACTGATAGTCGCGCCACAGCGCAGCAGCGCCTTGTTCACAGCCTGTTTGTCTTCAAGGGACATGCCATGGGCTGGCATGGTCAGCAGGGCCGAGCCGCCACCGGAAATAAGGCAGAGCATCACGTCATTCGGGCCTAGTTCCCGGGCAATCGCCAGGATGCGCTCCGCCGCCTGCAAACCTTGTGCATCAGGCACCGGGTGGGCGGCCTCGACGATTTCAATGTGATCACATGCAACGCCGTAGTCGTAACGCGTCACCACGAGGCCCTCCAGGGGACCATCCCAGTTGTCTTCCACCGCCCTGGCCATAGCGGCGGATGCCTTACCCGCACCGACGACGGTGAGCTTTCCGTGATCAAGCGGAGACGGCAGATAGGGTGGCACACACGTTTGCGGCATGGCGGTATTGACCGCAACGTCGAACAGTCGGCGCAGCAGATCCTGCGGCGTGGTCTTGTCATCAACCATGGAGATATTTCCCAAGTAGCGCCAGGTCCTCTTGTTGGCGCATAGGTTTTGAACCAAACCCGGGCGGAAATCAATGGCAGAGCGTCGCCGGACTGGCTTAAATCGACCATATCTACCGGACAGATCGAGCCAATGTGGTCAAATGCACAAAACTTCGCTAACGTGGGTCGAGTTTATTGGTGACAGGATCGTTGATCCTTATTGAATCAGGAATAATCGTTGAGAAAGGATCTCCCGCATGATCAAGAAAATACTGATTGCTGTCGATGGTTCTGCGCACGCCCTGAAAAGCGTCGAATTCGGTGCAGAGGTGGCCAAGGGTCTGGACGTTGAGGTCCTGCTGTTCCACGTTGTAAAGCCATACAATCTGCCCGAAAGCCTGAAGAAATTCGCCGAGGCGGAACATATGGCGACGATTGATTCGGATTTGCTCAAAATCGGCGCGCAACACCTGCTTGCCGGCGCCATGGACGTGGCGCGGGCGGCTGGTCTGAAAAATGTCAAAATCGAGGTCGAGGAAGGTCCTATTGCCCGCACCATCGTTGCCCGCGCAACTTCGTTCAAGGCCGACCTGATTGTCATCGGTTCGCGCGGCATGGGAGACCTGGAGGGGATGTTGCGTGGCGGGGTCTCCCACCGGGTGGAAACATTGGCAAAATGTCCGGTCATGGTCGTCAAATAGAGGCCGCAAAAGACTTTCCCCAATAATCCTCGCCGCAGAGTTCTGTGACGCGCTATAATGGTACATGGCAGTCGTCGAAACCTATGAGCCGACGGACATCCTGAAACCCATAGCGGGTAGCGTGTGGATCGTAGATGGGCCGGTGATCAGGTTTGGTTACCTGGGCCTCAAATTCCCTTTCCCCACCCGCATGACCATCGTGCAACTGGCCGACGGCACGTTATGGGTGCATTCCCCAATACAATTATCGTCATCCCTTAAAAGCCAGGTGGATGCCCTTGGCCCGGTCCGATACCTGATAGCCCCTAACCGTATTCATTACTGGTGGGTGGAAGAATGGGTCGCAGCTTATGCTGACGCCATGACATATGCAGCGCCCGGCGTGCCGCAGCAGGCACGAAATAATGGACGGTTTGCTGACTACGATGCCAGCTTGGAGCAGGATGACGATTATCCATGGTCCGGGGAAATTAA